>JAFQNG010000008.1 GCA_017396005.1 Desulfovibrio sp. | reverse complement strand
GGGGCCTCTGCTTTTCGCAGATTGTAACGCTCTATATCACGCCGGTGTATTACTATTATATGGAAAAGTTCTCCCGCTGGCTCAACAGGCGTTACGGGCGGCGATTTGAAGACCACCGCCCTGCCACGCAGGCCACAGGTATGGAAGGCTGATTATGGCTGACGCTCTCTGCCACCGCTGTGGTATATGCTGCCTGCGCGGTGGCCCGACGCTTATGACTGAAGACACGCCTCTGCTGGCTGAAGGCGCTCTCGTGCTTGAAAACATGGTCTGTCTGCGTGTGGGCGAATGGGCACGGGATGACCTTCAGGAAGGGCTGCGTCCACTTGCATACGAAATGCTCAAAGTGGCCCGCTGGCACCCTCAGGCAGGCGTAACGGAACACCCCTGGCGCTGTCCGTATTTCGAAAGGACGCCCACAGGCGCACTGTGCACCATATACAGGTACAGACCTGCCCAGTGCGACCTGCTGTTCTGCGGTGATACGGCTCCGCTGGCAGAACGTCTGACGCAGGGGAACATGCTTGACCGTACGGCTGTTCTGACAGCCTTGCCTGAGGCTATGCTGTCTGCCACCGCCCGTTCCCTCTGGCAGGAGCTGGCTGCCACACATGAGGCACAATGCCCGGCAAAGGAGTGCCTGCAGCTGGCTGCCACTCTGGGTTTCAGGCCGCGTGGCACCCAACGTGCGCCTCTGACGGCAGATCCCCGTGAAGCACGTCTGCGCCTCACCATGCTGGCCCGTACCGATGCGGCCTTTCGTGAGCTGTGTCACCACAAAGCCTGTATCCCCGCTGATGTTCTGCCCTTTCTGCTGGGCAGGCCCATCGCGTCTCTGCTTGCCGAAGCAGGTTGTCTGCCACGCCATGGTACCACGGCAGACAGTTGACAGGAGGCCCTCCCCGCCCTACTTTCTCCCTGTTTCCATCCCTTTGTTGTGACGTAATAATAAGGATACGCCATGTCTCTTTGCAGCATTGAAGAAGCCATTGCCGATATCAGGCAGGGCAAGATGATCATTCTGGTGGATGACGAAGACCGTGAAAATGAAGGCGATTTGACCATGGCGGCTGAATTCGTGACGCCCGAGGCCATCAATTTCATGGCCCGCTTCGGTCGCGGCCTGATCTGCCTGCCTCTGGGACCGGAGCTGACCGATCGTCTTCAGCTCCCTCTCATGACACAGCGCAATGCTTCGCGCTTTGGCACCAATTTCACCATATCCATTGAGGCCCGCGAAGGCATCAGCACCGGCATCTCAGCTGCTGACCGGGCTACCACCATCCTGGCTGCCGTAGCCGATAATGCCCGACCGGAAGATCTGGTTTCTCCTGGTCATGTCTTTCCATTGCGGGCCAGGGCTGGCGGCGTTCTGTCGAGGGCCGGGCAGACAGAAGGCAGTGTGGATCTTGCCCGTCTGGCAGGGCTCAAACCCGCAGCCGTCATTTGCGAGATTATGCGCGATGATGGCAGTATGGCCCGTATGCCCGACCTGGAAAAATTCTCTCAGGAGCACGGCATCAGGATAGCAGCCGTACGCGACCTCATCCGCTATCGGCTGGAACGCGGTCAGGTGTCGGTTCGCTGCGATGCCAAAGCCCATCTGCCAAGCCTGTATGGAGACTTCACTGTCCATGCCTACGAAAGCGATATGGAGCCCGGTACACATCTGGCCCTGGTCAAGGGTGATCTGAGCGGGTCTGAACCTGTGCTCGTGCGTGTGCACAGCCAATGCCTTACAGGCGATGCCTTGGGCTCGCTGCGTTGTGACTGCCGGGGGCAGCTGGGCGCTGCCCTGCGTCAGATAGAGAAGGAAGGCCGTGGTGCCCTGCTCTATATGCGGCAGGAGGGGCGCGGCATCGGCCTCGCCAACAAGATCCGCGCCTATGCCTTGCAGGATCAGGGCTATGATACTGTAGAAGCCAACCGCAAGCTGGGCTTCCCCGATGATCTGCGAGATTACGGCACGGGCGCACAGATTCTGGTAGATCTTGGTATCCGCAAAATCCGTCTGCTGACCAACAACCCCAAGAAAATTGTAGGGCTTTCAGGCTACGGTATTGAAATCGTGGAGCGTGTACCCATTGAAATTGAGGCCTGCCCTGAAAATGAGGAATATCTGCGCACTAAAAAAGAAAAGATGGCACATCTGCTCAGTGGCATTCGCTGTCATTGATGGACTGTCATACAGCTTATGAAAGGCGGCACAGGTTTAACAGGCCTGTGTCGCCTTTTGCATTGTAAGCCCGATCTATTGTATCTGCTCCAGAAAAACTATTGACAATCTCTAGATTTTTCATAATCGTAAACAGTCTCATCATTGAAGAGGCATAACATTCAGGAGGACTGTCATGAAACGTGTATTGGCCATTATGGTACTGGCTGTCATGTTTGCTCTGCCGGGTCTGGCTTCGGCCCAGGGCAGTGGCATGTATCTGGCCCCCAAGTTCCTGATGAGCTTTCAGGATACCGGCAATATGAGCCGCAGCCAGGGAGGCATGGGTGTTGATGATTACAATCAGTTCACCTTGGGCGGTGCGCTGGCAGTGGGCTATGACTTCTGGCCACAGCAGCTGCTGCCCCTGCGTGTAGAGCTGGAACTGGCCCTGCGCGGCAACAGCGATAAAGGCTGGGACGGACCTCGCGGCAGCGTGAGCGGCACCTGGAACAACACAACCCTGTTTGCCAACCTGTTCTGGGATTTCCACAATGACAGTGCCTTCACCCCCTATGTGGGCGGTGGCTTGGGCATGGCCTTCAACTACACCGGTTATGACATCAGGACCGAGACTGACAATTTCTCCATGGACGAGCAAAGCACCAACTTTGCCTGGAACCTGGGTGCAGGTTTTGCCTATCAGTTCAATGAAAATCTGGCTCTTGACGCGGCCTATCGCTTTGTAGGCCTTGGACACAACGAAGTGTCGGCCAATATTGGCAGCACAGAATACAAGATATCCAATAATCCCTATAACAATGAATTTATGCTGGGCCTGCGCTTTTCCTTCTAAGGCCGACAAGTGGCTGATATGCCTGACAACCCCGGGACGGCTGCTGCTCCGGGGTTTTCATTGAGCTGAAGACATAGTGGTAATTGTTCTTACCTGATAACTCTCTGGAAATACACATAAAATCTTTTCAAAAAAAGAGCTGAAAAAAAATTTTCGTACTTGACAAGTCGTTTCTCCTTATGGTTTGGGGCCTGACAGATATTTTGGAGAAAACAGAAGAAAATCGGAGAAAATCGGTAAAAAATAAACTTATTATTGTGGAAAAATTTTTTGAAATTTGTTGATATCTTCCCACAGATCACATAAGAGCCTGAGGTTACAGGCCTTTACGAAGAAGCCCAAACTTGGCGGAAATAAAAAAATTATAAAGTATTCAAACAGGTTACACAACAACAGGCTTGGGGAAAGCAAAAACGCTCTTTAGCCGTAAGGCTGGGGAATCCCGCCTTTGCGCCCCTCTGCCCCATGGGCTACACATTTGACCATGAGTGACAAATGGTCAAAAATTTCTGAAAATCTTCAAAAAAAGCTTGACGCCGGTACTTTTAAGGTCTGGATCGCCCCTCTGAACGTCAAGGTAGAGGCTGCGGCTCTGCATGTGACCGCACCCAATACCTATATCCGCGACTGGCTGGAGGCACGCCTCACAGGTGCAATGCGTGAGGCTGCATCACCTGTGCTGGGTATCCCGCCAGAAGCAGTGCAAGTGCATTTCAGCGTTGTTGCGCCGCTTGCAGTCAAAATACCTGCCACTGTCACCCGTTCAGGCATCCAGAGTACACCGTCCCGCCAGGTGGAACTGCCGTTGCGCATGCCTGTTCAGCCCCTGCGCCCTGTGCGTGACGACAGGGCCTGGCGCTATTCCTTTGAGGACTTTGTGGTCGGCTCCAGCAATAATGTAGCTGTGGCTGCCGCACAGGATGTCTGCCACAGTGGAGGCTGCGTACAGACCCTCTTTGTCAACTCATCCTCAGGTCTGGGCAAACCCATCTTACTCAGGCCGTAGGACGACAGGCCAGCAGCCGGCAGGACGAGCGGGTGGCCTACCTCACCGCTGAGGATTTCGCCTCGCGTTTTGTGGCAGCACAGCGCAACAGAGAGGTGGAGGATTTCAAAGCCCGCCTGCAGGGGCTTGATTTGCTTCTTCTGGAAGACGTGCACTTCTTTCAGGGGAAGGAAGGCATGCAGAACATGGCCCTGACCATCATCAAATCTCTGCTGGCCAGGGGGGGCAGGCTGGTGTGTACTTCATCCTTTGCGCCACGCGAACTGCAGCAGATGGATGATCAGCTCATCTCCTACTTCTGTTCAGGCATCCTGACCAAGATGGAACGCCCCAATGAAGACATGCGGCGAAACATCCTCACACGCAAGGCCAAAAGCCATCAGGTTCTCCTGCCAGATGCGGTCTGTGAGCTGCTGGCTGCACGCCTGAACAGCGATATCCGCCAGATGGAGTCCTGCCTGAACAGCATGATCTTCAAGGCCCGCCTTCTGAACAGCCCGCTCACTACAGACCTGGCTCTGGAAGTACTGGAACAGTATGCTGCCGTTGTATACAGCGGGCTGGACATGAGCGGCATCATCCGCATGATCTGTGAAAGCTTCGGCGTCAACGAGCGTCAGCTTACCTCCCGGTCTCGCAAGAGGGAATGCGTGGATGCGCGTAATACAGCCTTCTTTCTGGCCCGTAAGCATACAGAACTGTCACTGGCGGAGATTGGCAGCCATTTCAACCGACGGCATTCCACGGTTATCAACGGTATCACATCCATTGAAAAGGAAATGGCCCGTCAGTCCACACAGGGACGACGTTTTTCCCGTGTGGTAGATCTTATCGAACGCAATGCCGGAGTTTCGACATAAAAGAATCTTAAAAGCTGGTGTTTCGCTTGCGCTGGCATCCGGTCAAAACGTCTCTCTGCCCTCTATATCCTTCAGCTTAACAGACCCGATGTTTCTTTCACCGGCCCGCCTGTCTTGCCTTTAACAGCATATGAGTGCTAAAGCTCGCCCATGCTAACTGATGAATATACCCCCTTGTACCCCGTCTGTCTTTCCCTGGACAGGTGTCGCTGTCTTGTGGCCGGTCTTGGCGAGGTAGGACGGCGCAAACTGTCTGGCCTGCTGGCCAGCAGACCTGCTGCCGTGACAGTGCTGGATATCCTCCCGAAGGAAGAGCTCTGCCCTGAAGCCCGCGCCCTGCTTGAACAGCCCTGCGTCAGCTATGCCTGCCGTCCCTGTAACAAAAAAGATATAGAGGGCTGCACACTTGTTTTCGCAGCAACGGGCAGTCACGCAGAAAATCTGCGCATCGCCTCTCTCTGTCGCGAGGCGCATGTGCTCTGCAACTGCGCCAGCTCCCCTGAGGCCGGCAATGTCACTCTGCCTGCCATTGCCCGTCAGGGCAGCCTGAGCATTGCCCTGTCTACCGGCGGGGCCAGTCCGGCCCTGGCCCGGCGCTGGCGGCACGAGCTGGAAGGCTGGCTGACCCCCCGTGCCCGCATGGTCAGACTCATGGGACGTTTACGGCCTCTGGTTCTTGCCATGAAAGCCGATACAAGGCAGAATACCGCCCTGTTCCGACTGGTAGCGGCTTCCCCCCTGCAGATCTGGCTGGAGACAGGTGACATGGATCAGTGCCGCCAATGGCTTCTTACTCACCTGCCCCCTGCCCTGCACGAATATATTGCGGAGTTGCTTGATGATTGCTCCTGAAAGCTCCACACTTCTTACTCTGGCACTGTATGCGCTTGCTACTTTCTGCGGCGTACTGGGCACGGCCCTGCGCAGCCCCTTGTGGCGTAAGGCAGGCTGCTGGCTGGCGCTGGCCGGCTTTGCCGCGCAGACCCTGCTGCTGGCCAGTGGTTTTCACAAAAGCCTTCCCGGCGGCCTCAGCCTTGGTGCCTATCTGCAGATGCTGGCCTGGTTTGTTATGCTGTGCGGTCTGACCATCTGGCTCAGAATGCGACAGGAGGCAGCCGCACTTTTCTCTGCCCCTCTGGCCCTGATGCTCTTTGCCATGAGCGCACCCTATCTGAGCGCGCTTATCAGAGTACCTGAATCTCTCAAGGCACCCTTCTATGCCCTGCATATCGGGGCACTCTTCCTCAGTCTGGGCCTGCTGGCTCTGGCCTTTGCCGCAGGGGCGCTCTTTATTTATCTGGAAGGGCGCATCAAGAGCAAACAGCGCATGGAAGGTTTCTGGCAGGACATGCCGGCCCTGAGTATTCTGGACAAAATCAATGCCTTCACCGTTCTGACCGGCTTTCCCCTCTACACTGTGGGGCTGGCCTCAGGCCTTATCTGGGCCAAACCTGTCTATGGGGCCGTCATCAGCGGCGACCCCAAAGAAGTCATCACCATCATCGTCTGGCTTCTGTTCGCCTGGCTGTTCTACAATCGCCTCACCAGCAACTGGAAAGGCCGCAGGCCTGCGCGACTGGCTGTCTTTATCTTTGTACTCAGTCTTTTTTCCATCATAGTGGTGAACACCTTTATGGATACGCACCACGCCTTTATTCGGAGCTGAACCGGGCATGGATTGCGAAATCTATCTTGTAGGCCTGAACCACCGTACGGCCGGGGTGGACGTGCGTGAACGTTTTGCGCTGGCCAGTCACTGCGATGCAGAGCACTGGGCCCTGCCCTGCAGAGGGGCTCTCAGCGAGGCCATGATTCTATCCACCTGTAACCGAGTGGAAATGCTGGCAGTGGGCAGTGAAGACGTCTCGGCCCAAATGCTGGACTGCTGGGCAAAAGCACGGGGCGCATGCAGTGATGATCTGCGCCCCTATGTCTATATTCACAAGGATCTGGAAGCCGTACGCCATCTGTTCAGCGTGGCCTCCAGCCTGGACTCCATGGTACTGGGCGAGCCGCAGATCCTGGGCCAGCTGAAAAATGCCTACCGCAAAGCTGCCGAAAACCATACTACAGGCGTCATACTGAACCGCCTTTTGCACAAAGCCTTTTCTGTGGCAAAACGGGTGCGCACCGAAACCGCTGTTGCCTCCAGTGCGGTCTCCATCAGCTATGCGGCTGTTGAACTGGCCAAGCGCATTTTCGGTGAAATGCATTCTCACAGAGCCATGCTCATAGGCGCTGGGGAGATGGCAGAGCTGGCAGCCACCCATCTGCTGCAGGCCGGTATCAAAGAACTGCTTGTGGCCAATCGTACGCTTGCACGAGGGCAGGAGCTGGCGGCCCAGTTCAAGGGGCGGGCCATTCCCTTTGATGCTCTGGCAGAACATCTGCCTATGGTCGATATCGTCATCACTTCCACAGGCTCCATAGAGCCCATCATACGCGCACGCGACATACGCACTGTACTCAGGGCCCGCAAGAACAGCCCCATGTTCTTCATCGATATTGCCGTGCCCCGTGATATTGACCCTGATGTCAATGCTCTGGACAATGTCTATCTGTATGACATTGATGACCTCAGGGAAGTGGTAGAAGAAAATCTGGCCAGCCGCCGTGATGAGGCGGCCAAGGCTGCCCACATCGTGAAGGAAGAAGTAGAGGCCTTTGCCCACTGGTGGAGCGGCCTGAACGTGCAGCCCACCATCGTTGATCTCATTCAGCGCGGCGAAAACCTTGCCCGGGCTGAGCTGGAGCGTACCCTCAAACGCCTGGGGCCTCTGGACGATCATGGACGGGAGGCCCTTGAAGCCATGGTTCTGGCACTGGTGCGCAAGCTCAATCACGCCCCCATCATGTTTCTCAAGGGGGATGCCCTGGCACATGAGCAGGGGGCTTCACGCATCAGCCTGATCCGTCGAATATTTGATCTGGAACCCCATACCTGCAGCCGTAACAGGGGAGAATCCTGATGCGCTGGTACGTAATTGATGAGCTGGAAACAGAAGCAGCAGAACGCCTGACAGCACGTCTGCGTGAGATGGAGCTCGAAGGGAGCATAGACGGTCTTTACTGGCTGCCGCTGCCGGCAGCGCTGCTCTCTGCCGTTCAACGTGAGCATGACCAGAGCTGCGGACCGCATGTCATGGCCCTTGAGGTGGAAGAACATTCTCTTCGGCTGGAGCTGCTGGTCCGTGCCCGCAGCCGTCTGCGCTGTGACTGCGTGCACTATGCCTCACCTGCACTGGTGACGCATATGATCGAATATCTGGAGCAGCTGCTGACTGACCTGAGCATTACATCCTGAGCCATGTCCTGCCTGCCAGACCTGCAGCGCCTGAGCGGCGCATCGGCCCGTCTGTGTCTGAAGGTAGAACAGTTCTGTACGCGTCATCTGGCTTTGCCACATGCCTCAAAACTCGTACTGGCTGTTTCCGGTGGTGCAGACTCTGTAGCTCTGGCCTGTATTTTTGCACTGCTGCGGCCCCGGCTCAAACTGCAGCTCTGCGCCCTGACGGTGAATCACGGCCTGCGCAAAGCAGCCGCAGACGATGCGGACCATGCACAGGCCGTATGCACAGCCCTGGCCATCCCCTGCACCATCAGCACTGTTGACGTGTCTGCCATGGCCCAGACACGCCGCTGCGGTCTGGAAGAGGCCGGAAGAACTGCCCGCTATGACCTGCTGGAAGAATACCGCAGGATGCAGAGGGCAGATTTTATCCTCCTGGGGCACCATGCTGAAGATTTGAGTGAAGACATCTTTCTGCGTCTTTTACGTGGCGCAGGCTGGCCTGCCCTGGGTGGCATGGTGGCCCGTGACGACACACGCAGGCTCTTGCGCCCGCTCCTGCAGACCAGCCCTGCTGCTCTGAAAGACCTTGTATGCGAAATGGGCCTGACATGGCGTGAAGACGAGAGCAATACTGACCTGCGCTTCACCCGCAACCGCCTGCGGCATACCATACTGCCTCTACTGAGGCAGGAAAATCCGGCTCTGGAAGAACACATGGCCAGACTCTGGCAATTTGCCCGCTGGGATGCCGATTTCTGGGAGCAGACACTGAAAAAGGCATTGCTCAGTCATCCCCCTCTGGAAGAAAACACCCCGGATACCCGCAGTATAACTCTTTCCCGTGCTCTGCTGCACACTCTCCCGCCTGCGGTACGCCTCCGCCTTTTCCACTATACGGCACGACGCCTCTATGCAGAACGAAACAGGAGACAGCAGGGACAGGTGCGGGCTGACACGCTCATCAGGCTGGAAGAATCCCTCCAGGCAGGGCGGGGCAATACCTGTTTTCAGCTGCCCGGTGGGCTGCATGCAGCCATACGGCACGGCAGCGTCTGTTTCACCATCTCCCGTTCAGACCCAGCTGTGGTCTGAGCCTGTCTGCCTCCTGCTGCTCCCGTCTTGCGTCGCCCGGGCTTTACGCCTATAAACAGCCTGTTTCTTTTTCAGACGTCAGTTGCGCCTGTATGGTACAGGGGCATCGCATACCTTCAGGAGTTTCCATGTCGCTCAGTATTGGCATCGTGGGTCTGCCCAATGTAGGCAAGTCTACCCTGTTCAATGCCCTGACCAGGGCACAGAACGCTCAGGCCGCCAACTATCCTTTCTGTACCATAGAGCCCAACAAGGCTACTGTGGCTGTGCCTGACGAGCGTGTGCAGGAACTGACAGACAAGGCCAGACCGAAAAAAACCATTTACGCCAGTGTGGATTTCATCGACATCGCAGGCCTGGTGCGGGGCGCCAGCAAGGGTGAGGGTCTTGGCAATCAGTTTCTGGCCAATATCCGCGAATGCGCGGCCATCGTTGAAGTGGTGCGCTGCTTCGAAGACGAAAATATCAGTCATGTGGATGGTGACGTAGACCCCCTGCGTGACGTGGAGACCATTGAAACCGAACTTCTGCTGGCTGACCTGCAGAGTGTGGAAAAACGCCTGGAAAAACTGCAGAAAATGAGCAAGGGAAGCAAGGATGCCAAGACGGCGGCCGAGCTTATGCAGAGCCTGCTGACGCACCTCAATGATGGCAGACCTGCTTCGACCTTCGCTCTGCCCGATCATGAGCTTTTTCTGACCTCCTGGCGTGAGCTTGGTCTGATTACGGCAAAGCCTGTCATCTACTGCGCCAATGTGGATGAAGGCTCGGTTGCAGACGGTAATGCCCATATGGAAAAAATCCGGGCTCTGGCTGAAGAGCGCAGGGCAGGCTTTGCCTGCATCTGCGCCAAGCTGGAAGAAGAGCTGCAGGGACTACCAGAAGATGAACAGTCTGAAATTCTGGCCTCGTACGGCATTGAGCAGAGCGGCCTGGTCAGGATCATCCGTACCGGCTATGCCACGCTGGGCCTGTGCAGCTATTTCACTGCAGGGCCGGACGAAGTGCGCGCATGGACCATACATCAGGGCTGGAAGGCCCCACAGGCGGCGGGTGTCATTCACAGTGACTTTGAACGGGGTTTCATTCGGGCAGAGGTCATTTCCTACAGTGACTACATGCACTATGAAAATGAAGCTGCCTGCCGGGCAGCCGGAGTACTGCGGGTGGAAGGCAAGGACTACATCGTGCACGATGGTGATGTCATGCACTTCCTCTTCAATGTGTAGAAAAGATATGGCGCAAGCCCATGCTGACGCTGTATAAAAATGTTATCCATATTGACCCGCTGGGCATATCAGTGTATTGTCATTGACAAAAGAAGGCGTTTCCATTTTTACGAAGGCATGGCCCATACCCTGCTCGTATATCTTGGTGCGCCCTGCGGGATTGTGTGGCTCTGCTAGGCCATACCAGAAGTCATGAGGTTTTCTGTTCTGCCTTTCACTCACTTTTGCCAGGAGGCTATTATGCGTATTGCCGTGGGTCTGGGCAATCAAAGCGGAGAGGAGCGTTTGGAACGCCAAGGCGTAAGCCGCCGCGATTTCATGAAATTTTGCACGGCAGTGGCCGTCACCATGGGAATGGGCCCGGCCTTTGCCCCTGAAGTGGCAGCTGCGCTGACTGGCCGCCGCCCCTCGGTGGTCTATCTGCATATGGCCGAATGCACAGGCTGTTCCGAAGCCCTGCTGCGTACCTACAAACCCTTCATCGACAGCCTGATTCTGGATACCATCTCGCTGGACTACCATGAAACCATCATGGCTGCCGCCGGCGACGCAGCCGAAGACGCTCTGCACAAGGCCGTCAACGACCCCAATGGCTTCATCTGCGTTGTCGAAGGCGCTGTGCCCACGGCACAGGACGGCAAGTTCGGCTACATCAGCGGCCATACCATGTATGACATCTGCAAGGACATTCTGCCCAAGGCCAAGGCTGTGGTCTGTATGGGCACCTGCGCCTGCTACGGCGGCGTACAGGCTGCCAAGCCCAACCCCACCGGTGCCAAGGGCGTCAACGAAGCCTTTGCCGACCTGGGTGTCAAGGCCATCAATATTGCAGGCTGCCCGCCCAACCCGCTCAACCTGGTAGGTGCGCTGGTGGCCTTCCTGCGCGGGCAGGAAATCAAGCTGGACGAACTCGGCCGCCCGCTGATGTTCTTTGCGCAGACCGTGCATGATCTCTGCGAACGCCGCAAGCATTTCGACGCCGGCGAATTTGCGCCCTCCTTCAACTCTGAAGAAGCGCGCAAGGGCTGGTGTCTGTATGATCTGGGCTGTAAGGGCCCACAAACGTATAATAACTGTCCCAAGGTCCTGTTCAACGAGACCAACTGGCCGGTGGCCGCCGGGCATCCCTGCATCGGTTGCAGCGAACCCGGCTTCTGGGACGATCTGTCGCCTTTCTACCAGAACTAGGGGGAGTTCATTATGAGCGAAGTCATCAAAGCGCCCCAGAGTGATTACTCCGGCCCGGTGGTAGTGGATCCGTTGACCCGTATCGAAGGGCATCTGCGCATAGAAGTGGAAGTGGAAAAGGGCAAGATCAAAGAAGCCCGCAGCTGTGGTACGCTTTTCCGTGGGCTGGAAACCATCCTCAAGGGCCGTGACCCGCGTGATGCCCAGCACTTCACCCAGCGTACCTGTGGCGTCTGCACCTATACCCATGCCCTGGCTTCTACCCGTGCCCTGGAAGACGCCATCAACAAACCCATCCCGGCCAATGCCACCTATATCCGCAACCTGGTGCTGGCCATGCAGTTTCTGCATGACCATCTGGTGCATTTCTATGCCCTGCATGCCCTGGACTTTGTGGATGTGACCGCCGCCCTGCAGGCTGACCCTGCCAAGGCTGCCAGCATGGCTACCTCCATCTCAGCCCGCAAGGTCACGGCCGATGATTACCGCGCCGTGCAGACCAAGCTGAAAACCTTTGTGGAAAGCGGCCAGCTTGGTCCGTTTACCAATGCCTACTTCCTGGGCGGCCACCCGGCCTATACCCTGAGCCCCGAACTCAACCTCATCGCCACTGCCGACTATCTGCAGGCCCTGCGCGTACAGGTGAGCTCTGCCCGTGCCATGGCAGCTTTCGGTGCCAAAAACCCGCACACCCAGTTTACCGTGGGCGGCGGCGTAACCTGCTACGATGCCCTGACACCTGCGCGCATCAAGGAATTCAAGGATCTGTACAAGCTCACGCGTGATTTCATTGAGCAGTACTACATCCCCGACCTGCTGGCCGTGGCCGGCAACTACAAAGAATGCGCCACCTACGGCGGCACCCGCAACTTCATGACCTGCGGTGAATTTCCTGAAGCCGGCGGCGAGCGTGATCTGCAGAAGCGCTGGTTCAAGCCCGGTATCATCATGGACCGCGAGCTCGGTACTGTTCTGCCCTTTGATCAGAGCAAAATCGCCGAACACGTACGCCACAGCTGGTATGAAGGTGATGCTGCCCGCGCCCCCTATCAGGGTGAAACCAAACCTGCCTTTACCAAGATGGGCGATACTGATCGCTACTCCTGGCTCAAGGCTCCGCGCTACAACGACCATGCTATCGAAACAGGCCCGCTGGCTCAGGTGCTGGTCTCCTATGCTCAGGGGCACAAAGCCGTCAAGCCCCTGGTGGACCATGTGCTCAAGACCCTCAGCGTGGGTCCGGAAGCTCTCTTCTCTACCCTTGGTCGTACAGCGGCCCGCGGTATCGAGACCCTGGTCATCGCCCAGCAGCTTGAAACCTGGATGCAGGAATTTGAAGACAATATCGTCAATGACAAGCAGATCGTTGAAGACTATGCCGCTCCGGCCGATGCCAAGGGCGTAGGCTGGGTCAATGCCCCGCGCGGCGCTCTCTCACACTGGCTGGTCACTGACAAGGACGCCAAGATTTCCAACTTCCAGCTGGTGGTGCCCACTACCTGGAACCTTGGTCCCCGTGACGCCGCCAACGTACCCGGCCCTGCTGAAGAAGCTCTGGTCGGTACACCGGTGGCCGATCCCAAGCGTCCTGTGGAAATCCTGCGCGTCATCCACTCCTTTGACCCCTGCATTGCCTGTGCAGTGCATGTCATTGACGGTGAGACCAACGAAGTTCACAAGTTCAAAGTGCTGTAAGCCTATTGCAGCCATCACTGAAAAGGGCGGGGGAAAACCCCGCCCTTTTTATGGAAGCATCATGCAAGACAAAAGAATACTTATCCTCGGTGTCGGTAACATACTGCTCACTGATGAAGGCTTTGGCGTACGTGCTGTAGAATACCTGCAGGCACATTATGAATGGCCCTCCAACGTGCGTCTGATGGATGGTGGCACACAGGCCCTCATGCTCATGGCCGAACTGCAGGAATGTGACTTTGTGGTGATTCTGGATATCGTGCTTGGCCCTGGGAAGCCGGGCACCATCTATCAGCTTGAAGGTGAAGACCTGCGCAAAAGCCTGAGTTTTCGTGACTCCATGCATCAGACTGATCTCGTGGATACGCTTATCAGCTGCGAGCTTGCCGGGCACAGGCCTGAAGCTGTGGTCATTGGCCTGCAGCCCTTTGACTACAAGAATATGTGCGCCAGTCTGAGCCCGCAGGCACAGGCCATGCTGCCCACCTTCTGCCAGAAAGCTGTGGAGGCCATGGCAGGCATGGGTATTGTGGCACGGCTGCGCCACAGCGCATCATAGCTGCTCTGCACACGTCATTCTGCTGTACTGCCCTTCTGCCCAGGCAAGTCTTGCCGCCCCTCTCTTCGCATCTTTCTGACAACAGGCTGAAATCATTGAATTTGCATTTTGGAACACTCCTTGAATACATCAGGACAGCAAGGAGTGCGCCATGCAAATTATGCCTAGTGATTCCAGTCTGAATCTGAGTTACGACCCTTGGGCCACCGGTAGTTACAACGCCGATTCCCAGTTTCTGGACGTCATGATGCAGACACTGGAAGAGGAGGAAGAAAAGCCTCGTGTGGAAAGCCCCTACAGCCGGCACTCTACAGATGGTGTGCTCTATACCCTGGATGAGGTCTGCTTCTCCAAGCAGGAACTGCAGGATCTGCGTGAACGTCTGCTCAAGGCCGGTGCCCCCCGACACAGCCTGGAACAGTTTGACCAGCTGGTGGACATGCCTGACGGTGCCACCCTCGCCCAGGTCATGGCCAGTCTGCTGGGCGGCACAGGCAGTGCCCGCATGGATGCCGAAGACATCGACAAGATAACAGGCCTGCTCAAGAAGATAGACCCCAGTGAAGCCCTCGGTGACACGGTTTTTGCCCTGCTGGACGAAGGCAGAGGCCAGGAAGCCCTGGATGCCATCCATGCGGCTCTGGCCGGACTGGAAGCCGGCTCGCGCATAGACGTCAGCCGGGATGAGATCCTGGCACTGGGCAGGGCTCTTGGTCTGAACAGCAGTGCCCTGCGCGGCATCAGCAGTAATTTTGGCAACAGCGCCTCCATGGAGATCTTCAGCGGCCAGTTTGCCTCGCTCATGGCCCAGGGTTCGGAATATCTCGCCAGCCTCAGGGCTGACCGCGAAAAGCTCAATGCCGCACTGGACGAAACCCTGCGCCCCCTTATCCAGAAAGCCCGTGAGCGCATGGAAGCCGCAGCTGAAGCCAGTGCCCTGCAAAACCGCAAGGTAGAACAGAGCAAGGTCATGATTGATCAGACCGTGCTCAGGAACAGCCGTGCCACCCTGGACGAGACCCTTGCCGCGACCGAGCAGGACATGCTGACCCGTATGCAGCTGGAACTGGACGGCCCGGACGCAGATCAGCCCCTGGATCTCTTTCAGCAGCAGACCCGCGAAAATCCGGGCAGGAAGGCCAGCGAGTGGAGTGAACTGCTTGGCAAGGTGGAAAAGCGTGTTGAGGGCCGCCCTGCCCCTGTGCAAACTGCCGGCAGCAGCAGTGTTTTCTATTCCGTTCTGCAGGGTGGGCAGTCCATAGCTGAGAATGCCAGCTTTGACCCCAGGGCACATACCCCCATCAGCCGTCATGTGGCTCAGCAGGTGGAACAGGGCATGCTCTCCTCCCTCCGTGGCGGGGGCAGTCGCCTTGACCTGCAGCTGCACCCCATGGAGCTGGGGGCCATCACCATCACCCTCACGGCCCGCAACGGTGAGGTCAGTGCTCGGCTCATTGCTGACAAGAGCGAAACAGCCGACATGCTCACCCATCAGATGGAGAGCATACGCATCAATCTGGAGCAGCAGGGCATCAAGGTCGACAAGATAGAAGTGCAGCTGCAGAACCAGAGCGCCGAAGACCATCAGGCCTGGCAGAATCTGGAACAGCACAATGCCTGGCAGGAGCATGAGGCCCGCAGAGAAGAATTTGCCCGCCTGCGTCAGCTTTCAACCCTGCGAACTATCAGGACAAACAGCAATATTTCCGTTTTGGAACAATCTATGCATGAGATACCGCATACGGCAAGATATGCCACCCAGTCCCTGCATGTGGTGGCCTGATAACAAGCCCAGCGGAGTAAGCCATGAGTATCAGCAGCGCCATTACCCAGGTCAACAATGAATTCAGCGCCGCCCTTGCCAGTCAGGACAAGGGCAGTAATCTGGACAAGGATTCCTTTCTGTTGCTCATGGTCACCCAGCTCAAGTATCAGGACCCTCTCAACCCCATGGAAGACACGGAATATATTGCCCAGCTGGCGCAGTTCTCCAGCCTTGAGCAGCTCACCAATCTGAACACGGGCATGGAAAGCCTGACCGCTGCCACCAACAATCAGCAGATGATCAATGCCACCTCCTACATCGGCAAGCAGGTCAGCATCAGCGGCAACAGCATCGGCATGACCACCACCAATGGCGTCACCAGTGTGAGCAGCTTCCGCTATGCCTTCAATGACACTGTGGTCAATGGCTATCTGAGCGTCAAGGACGCTGCCGGTAATACCGTCTATGCCGAAGAGCTGGGCCTCAAGTCTGCCGGCACTACCTTTGAATTCAACTGGAACGGCCGCAACCTCAAGGGCGAGCAGATGCCTGACGGTGTCTACACGGTCAATCTGGCGGCCTACAATTCCAGCGGTGAGGCCGTGCTGTCTGACCAGGTGGTGGACGCCACTGTCACCGGTGTGGTCAATGAAGGGGGCACTGTCTACATCGGTCTGGACGGCGGGCAGCTCATGCCGCTGGCTGATGTGCGTCAGGTCACAGAGCCCAAGGTGGTCAGCAATGGTACGACGTCATCCGGCAGCAGCAGCGCCGATGACGATACACTGAGCGCAGGCGATGGCAGCTCGTCAGCTGACAGCAACAGCACTGGCAGCGACAGTACCGCTGCAGGCAGTGATGGCACAACAGCCGACAGTGGCAGCACAGCGCCCGGCGCATAAGCAGTTTTACAACGGCAGAGCCGTAGAGATATTTCTATCCCAACAGTCTAGCAACGGAGCACGTCATGGGTCTTTCATCCAGTATGTGGGCAAGCGTTTCAGGTTTGCTCTCGCACGGCAACAAGATGAATGTGGTCACCAACAACATCGCCAACGTGAGCACCATTGGTTTCAAGTCTCAGCGTATGGACTTCAATGACTATCTCTATCTGAGCGGCAGCAGCGTCAGCGGCCCCACACAGATAGGCGCCGGTGTGAGCACCTATGCGGTCATTGGCGATTTTTCGCAGGGCTCCTTCGAATCCACCAATTCTGCCACGGATATTGCCATTGACGGCAGCGGCTACTTTGGTGTGCGCGCCAAGGGCGGCAACAAGATTGCCTACACCCGCGCCGGTGACTTCTATTTCAATGCTGACCGCGAACTGCAAAACCCTGAAGGCATGCTGGTCCAGGGCTGGAAGATCAACAACAAGAAGGACGTGACCTTCAGCACCGGCGCCACCAACCTGAGCAACGGCAAGACCACGGAATCCGCCTATGTGGGCAGCGGTTCGCCCACGGATATTATCCTGAAGTCCTGGAACGTAGCACCCCAACGCACCACCAATGTGCAGTTCACCGTGGGCCTGGAAAATAATCCCCAAAATGACAAGACCACTAACGAAAGCAGTCCCATGACGGCCCTTTTTGACCTCTGGGATGCTACCCGTGACACACCTCTTCCCGATGAAGCCTATGCCTACAAGTCGGATATCAAGGTCTATGACGAAGGCGGCAGCACCCATCAGATGACTGTCTACTATGACATGGTGGAATCTAGTAAAATAGACGAATCGGGCGATATTGTCTATCTGATTGACGGCCTCCCTGAAGGTTATACCATGTACGAATACCTGGTGACCATCCCACCGGAAGAAGATACTCGCAGCTATGGCGGTACAGATTATAACGAAGATGATAATATCTGGACTGGGAATCAACCGACAAAATTTTATAATGATCCTGTGGAAGGGACAAATAAAAAAGCTGGCGTTCTTATGAGTGGTGTACTCATCTTCAACAGCAGTGGCCAACTCGTAAATCAGACTGCCTATACCTATGGCGGACAGGAGGCGCCCGATCCAGGCGATCAAATTGACACAGCACCTTCTGACAAGTCGATATGGCAGCCGACACGCTTTTCTAGCAACGGTCTACCTGTTTTTACTGCCAACTTTACAGGTCAGCCATTAGCAAATAGCGTCACTGAAATGATGGAAGTGAATGGTACAGAAGTCAGTCAAGCGCAAGACTATATAATGGAGCTGAATCTTGGCCTAAAGAATATGGGGCCTAACTGGGATCCTATACCGGCTAAAAAACTATTTCAGGACGCCAATGATCTATACGAAGATGAGAATACTCCTACTATTAAACTAGAAAAAAATAATTACGGTTATTATACTACTACTGGTGCAGGAAATAAAGTATATGGCAAATATAACAATAACGATGTGATTCATAACGGGACAAACTGGGAAGCCGACGGAGTAGAGATTATAGATCCAGAGGACATTGCACAAATTGCCTTCTACACGCCGAGGAAGGTGGATGTAGAT
Source organism: Desulfovibrio sp. (assembly GCA_017396005.1). Classification (GTDB taxonomy): domain Bacteria; phylum Desulfobacterota; class Desulfovibrionia; order Desulfovibrionales; family Desulfovibrionaceae; genus Desulfovibrio. The sequence continues at coordinate 28,638 of JAFQNG010000008.1, read as the reverse complement.
ACACCGACCAGCCTAGCAGATTTGACTACGCGCTTTGAGGCGGATGGAAATAATATTTTTAGAAATGTAGTGGCTTATCGGGAAAATGTTCCACTTATGGATTTCGCTGAACGCCAGGAAGATGCCAGTATCTGTAATGTGGATACCTTCATTACAGAGTACGCCGGGCAGGATGGCTACCCCTACGGGACGCTGAGCAGTGTGAGCATTGATACGGACGGTGTTATCTACGGCTACTACGACAATGGCGAAATACTGGGCCTGTACCAGATCACCATGTACGACTTCCATAACGAGCAGGGCCTGTACCGCGAAGGTGGCAACCTCTTCTCGCAGACCAAGGCATCGGGCGAACCGCGCATCGGCGTAGCTGGCGATGACGGCTTCGGCTCCACCATGTCGTACAATATAGAGCAGTCGAACGTGGACCTGAGCCGTGAACTGGTGCAGATGATCACCACACAGCGCGGCTTCCAGGCCAACTCCAAGGGTGTTACCACCACAGACATGATGATGGAAGTGGTTATCAACATGAAGCGGTAGGCCTGACCTGCCGCAGGGAAGGGCAGCGCCCGCATGGGGTGGGCGCTGCCACCAGCGAAGGGATAGCGCTGGTTTCCCCCTTGCTCCGTCAAACGCCGGTCACTGGGCCGGCGTTTGTGCGTTGTTGACAAAATTTCCCAGCACAATTATTTCTGGAAAATAGGCAATGGAAAAAACGTATGATTGTTGACTTTGCCTGCAAACTCACCAAAGCCCTGTATGAAGGGGAAACTCCCCGGCCATTTCGGGCCTTTGCCTCCATTGCCCTGCGCAAACTTGATATGCTGGACGCTGCGACAAAAGTGGAAGATCTGCGCATTCCGCCTGGCAACAGGCTCAAAGCTCTGAGCGGCAACAGAAATGGACAATACAGCATACGCATTAATGATCAGTGGCGCATTTGTTTTGAGTGGCGAGATAGTGCTGCCTGGCATGTTGAAATTGTTGACTATCACTAAAACGCAAGAGCAAAGACATGCGGATCCGCACACATCCCGGTGAAATACTGCTTGAAGAGTTTCTCAACCCCCTGGGCATCACGGCCTATGCCCTGGCGCTGGCTATTGGTGTCCCGACATCACGCATTACCGATATCATCCATCAACGACGCAGCATAACAGCTGACACAGCAGCTCGCTTGGCCCGTTATTTCGGTACCAGTGCTACTTTCTGGTGCAATCTGCAATCTGCCTATGACCTTTCGGTGGTAGAAGCCGCCAAAACAGCTGAATTGGATAACATCGTCCCCCTGCTGCAACCAGCTTAGCATAGCTCAATTTCGTCAAACGCCGGTCACTGGGCCGGCGTTTGTGCACTTTCAGTCAGCGTATTCTGTGATGTCGGGCATTGAAAAATGAAGCTTGACCGCCCCTGCGTCACGGGCTATTATAGCTTTTGATTTTGTTCCGCCCCCGAAAAAGCGGGGCGCTTTTCCCAAACTGTCATATGCTGATCCGCTGCCAGCGCAGCGGACGTTTTTTTGTCCAGTGAGGATTTCATGACAAGCATCCCCATATCCATACAGGGCTATCGTAAACTTGAAGAAGAACTGGCACGCCTGAAAAGCGAACGCCCGGCCATCATACAGGCCATCAAGGAAGCCAGGGAAGAAGGCGACTTGCGGGAAAACGCGGGCTATGACGCTGCACGAGAACGGCAGGGCATGGCCGAAGCACGGATCAAATACATCGAATCACGCCTGGCACTCTATCAGGTCATTGATCTGGACAAACTGAGCGGCGACAAGGTTATCTTTGGCGCTACCGTTGAAGTGGAAGATGTGGACAGCGGCGAGAGCAAAACCTTCACCATTCTCGGTCCTGACGAGGCTGACCCGGGCTGTGGCTCCATCTCCTTCATGTCGCCGGTGGGGCAGGCCCTGCTCGGTAAGGAAGAAGGCGATGAAGTCACCATCACTATCCCCCGTGGCACAGTTACCTACGAGATCATCAGCATCACTTTTCAGGGCAGCAAAACCTAGCCCGTCCTGTCTTGCGGCCCTGCCTCAGGTGCGGCCTATTTTGTGACGCACCTGACGGCAGAGCCCCATCAATGCATCATACTCATGCCGCCTGAGCGCTGCCCTGCTGAAAAGACGCTGCCAGGGCAGTAAAAAGTAATCGGGATTGTCACCGTGCAGACAGTCCAGCTGCAGCAGCATGTCCCTGAACGAGACCATGAGCCTCTCCTGTTCAGCCGCATTGATGCTGCGCCCGCCGCCTGATGCTGCAACGGCCTGCCTGCCCTTTTCTCCCAGACTGCGTACAGCCCCGGCACATTCGTAGAGCAGGAGCAGGACAGCCTGCGCAACATTGAGAGAACTGGCTTCAGCAGCTGTAGGGATGGTAACCAGACGCCCGCAATGCCGGATGTCGTCATTGCTCAGTCCACGATCTTCAGGGCCGAACACCAGAGAGACCCTGTCACCCCGGGCCAAAGCCTGCGCAACATCCTGCGCAGCCTGAGCTGGAGCAAGCAGGGCCTGCCGCCAGCCGCCGGTACGTGCGGTTGTACCTATAACCAGCGCACTCTGCGCCACAGCAGAGGGAATATCCCCATACAGACATATACCATCCAGCACTGCCTGCCCCTTGGCCGTGGCCAGAGGCATGGCCTTTGCCCTGTCCCAGCGCTCAGGCTGCACCAGCCTGATGGACGGACAGCCCATATTGGCACAGGCCCGCGCTGCCATGCCAACATTCTCAGGAAAACGCGTTCCGACAAGGATAACGTCAAGATGCTGCAGCAACATCAGCACAACCAGGGCAGGATGTGCAGGACAGTCTGCCCGGTCGCGTCAAGTGAAGGCGCAAGCGGTACAGCAGACGGCTCCGGCCAGATATAACGAGAGGTCAGCACCACCATGGCCCCGCCAGCCCCGCACTTGCAGACTGTGCCCAGAAAACGCCCCAGCATGGCACCCATGGCCGCATCAAGGGCCTCACGCATGGGCCGGCCCTTGAGCAGTTCCATAAGCAGACAGCCCAGCCAGGCACCACCCAGTGCACCCAGCAGCGCACCCAGACCGAAGAAAAGCGGTGCCAGCAGAATGGCACCGACAATGGCACCCACCATCCCAGCAAAGGTGCCTGCAGAGCTGGAACCGTAGCGCTTTGCCTTGACTATCTGCAAGGCCATTTCCAGAGCCTCGCCCAGCAGAGCGAGGCCGATGAGCATGACCCAGAAAGTCAGGCCCATACTCTCTGCAGCCGGATGCAGCGCCTTCCAGACAGCCACCAGGGCCACGACTATCCAGTTGGCAGGCAGACCGAAGATGTTCAGCAGAAGTACGAAGCTGAGCAGGCCCAGAAAGGCCCCTGCCAGCACAGAGGCCAGAGGAAAGGGCAGAAATTCCATGGCATCCCTACTTTTTATTGCGCATATCCCGCACACGCACGGCCTTTCCCTCGCCGCGCTCAAGACTGTTGCTCTGCACAAGCTCCACCCGGGGCGTAATCAGTATCTCATCCCGCAGACGCTGGGCAATGGCTTTTTGCAGATTCTGCAGAGCGCGCATGTCTTCCACAAATATTTCATCGCGTATCTCGATCTGCACACGCATGACATCACCAATGCCATCGTTCTCCAGCAGGATGAGATAATTCTGCCCCACTTCGCCGAAGGTCATGATGACCTGCTCTATCTGCATGGGGTAGATATTGACGCCCTTGATGATAAACATATCATCAGCACGCCCGAGTATGCGGTCCATACGGCGGTGCTGCCGCCCGCAGGCGCACGTGCCCGGCAGAAAACGGGTCAGGTCACGCGTACGATAGCGAAGTATGGGCATGCCCTGGCGGCAGAGGCAGGTCATGACCAGCTCGCCCACCTCGCCCTCAGGCACGGGCTGCCCGCTTTCCGGGTCCACGATCTCGGCAATATAGGCATCTTCCCAAATATGCATGCCGTCCTGCGCCAGGCATTCAAAGGCAACTCCGGGCCCGTTCATCTCAGACAGACCATAGGAGTTGTAGGCCTTCATTTCAAAAAGGCCTTCGATGCGCCGACGAAATTCTTCGGTATATGGTTCAGCACCTACCAGGGCAATGCGCAGCGGGAAGGTACGGGGGTCTTCACCTCTCTGACGCAGATGCTCACCAAGAATCAGTGCATAGGAGGGCAGGATGTGGGCAACGGTCGTGCCAAAATCCCTGGCAAGCTTGATCTGACGACGTGAATTGCCTGCCCCTGCGGGGATGGTCATGCAGCCCAGACGCTCAGCCCCGTAATGGATACCCAGACCGCCGGTGAACAGACCATAGCCCGACATGTTCTGAAATACGTCGTCACGCCGCACACCGACCATATACATGCAGCGGGCCATAAGATCCCCCCAGGCATTGATGTCATTCTGGGTATGACAGATAGCCACGGGCGAACCTGTCGTACCGCTGGAACAGTGCATGCGTATGATCTGTGAGCGGGGTACACACAGCAGCCCTGTGGGATACTGTGAGCGCAGATCCTGCTTGGTGGTGAACGGGATACGACGCAGATCGTCAAGCGAATGCAATGATCCAGAGCTGATACCGGCCGCATCAAGACGTTCACGATAAAAGGCGCACTTGCGCGCCTGGGCGACGGTGGATCTGAGCCGGGTCAGCTGCGTCTGCTCCAGTTGCTCCCGACTCCACAATTCTGCCGCATCAAAAACTTCCATAACTACCTCATGATGGTCATTGCCCTGATGGCAGGGGCACAAATCAGGCAGCAGTCTGCGCCCAGCCCCAGAGCAGGCCAAAACAGCCAGCCAGCATCATATCACCAAACGGCGCAAGAAAAACACCCTGCCCCTGCAGGAAAGACCGCCTGGGCCCCAGTATGTATGTTGGCGTATAGCCGCCAGCATCCTCGCAATAGGGGCCAAAGGCCGTTCCATGCCCCCCACTGGCCTGTACTTCTTCAGCTGGCAGCCAGCTGAGACGAAACTGCTCCATATCCTTCAAAAAATCGTCAGGGCTGCGCATGCCTGTATGGTGTTCGTAAATGCCGCGCACCCTTCCCTGATACACAAGCGCTGCCACGGTATGCCCATTGCCTGCATTGATGACAGTAATGCCCTCGCGGCAGCTGCGCGCAAGCACATCCGGATCGCACAGGGCACCCAGCAGAGCACAGGTACCTGTATCGGCCACCGGCCCTCCTGTCTTGTGGTGCAGTGCCACAAGACGGGTCAGCTGTGCAGGGGGCGTGGCATATATCCACCTGGCAGGCTCAGCCGAATCAGCCAGCAGGTCCGTCCAGGTACGCATACGCCCCAGGCGATTGCCTTCCGGGTGCAGGCCGTGATCCTGAGCGCCGGCCAGAACCAGGTGTGGCAGAGGCAGACCCGCCTGCCGCAACAGTGCGGCCCAGAAGTCAGGAGAATAGTCTGACAGATGGACTGGCGCACAATCGGCAGGGCAGCATTCGGCCAGTTGAACACCCATATGCAGCACGACATCCATATTATCGTGTATGGCAGCCGCCGCCGCAGGTGTTGCCCAGACAGCCAGGCCGGCTGCAAGGTGCTCCTGCAGGGCCCTGCCGAAACCGCCGCCCATATTGTCGCCGTACAACCAGAGGGAACGCCTGAGCTGCGTCAGCTCCCGTATGCGATTCGCCACCAGACGCGCCGGTGACGGCAGCACAAAACGAGGCCAGTTCTCACACTCAAGGCCGGGACGGGCCAGAAGCGCATCCTGCGTACCACTGCCGATATCCAGACAGAGCACAGGCCCTGTCTGACGTAAAAACTGCTGTACCGTATCCAACATAGAGCTGACTCCCGTCCAGACGGTGATACCCGCAAGCCAGCTCAAGCGCAAGCCTTGGCATGACCCTGGTCAGAGAGACTGAGAGCTTCTGGCGTACGAAAAACAGGCTTCATAGACAGTTCCTGGAACTCCTGATACTGTGCCATAAATAAAAAAGCTGCAAGGAGCGGCATATGAAAGGCATCATCGTTCTTCTGCTGGGTGCAGGCCTGGCTTGCGGGGCTGCCGCAGCCCTGACACCCTCCCCTTTCGCAGTCTGGCTGGGGGCTATGGCCCTGCTGTGCGGTGCGGGGGGGCTACTGCTGCTGCAACGCACTGTTTTCGGCCCGGTCGAAGCCCTGGAACAGGCTTTGCGTACAGGTATGCTGACCTCCGAGATGGCCTCCGGGTACGGAGTGCTGGCAAATCTGGCCGATGCCTGCCTGATCAGTGAAAAAAAACTGCGGCAGGAGGAAACAGCACGTCAGCAGGGTATGGAAGAACTGGCCCGGGCCTCGTCTGCCCTGCACGACCGCTATGAGCTGCTTTCCACCAGTCTGACCATGGCCCGTGACAGCATGCGCATACAGGCCCGGAATATTCACGCCATCTCTCTTGAGATGCATGGCGAGATCGACCGTCTGGCTGGACAGACTGCCCCAAACAGCACTGATCGGTTGAAATCCCTGCTCAGCGAGTGCATGAAGGGTTTCAAAAGCGAGGTGGATTTTCTTGATGCCTGCCTGAGTCAGATGGACAGCCTGACAGCAGATGATAATGTACCAAGCATGAAGCAGACCCCGCAAAATCAGGAACAGCCTTTCGTTTCCTGGTCTGACAGCCTCAGCACCGGTGAGGAGACTGTGGACAGTCAGCACAAGCTTCTGCTCACCTATATCAACAAACTGCATCACGCCATCAACAGCGGGCGTTCAGACAAAGAGCTGCAGGAAGTACTGGACGCCCTGGCAGGCTATGCGTTCACGCATTTCAATACGGAAGAAATCATCTTTTCTGCCACTGATTACCCAGACAGGGAAAAACATATTCAGATACATGAAGACTTCAAGGCCAAGGTGGCGTCTTTTCAGGAGGCTCTGGCCACAGGCAGTGCCAATGTGGATATGGAGGTACTGCACTTTCTGCGGGAGTGGCTGGTACACCACATACAGGGCATGGACGTGGCCTTCGGCCCCTGGCTCACGCAGAAAAAGAACTGATGAAGCCGCAGTAAGGCCATCGCGAAAGCCCTTCCCAGAGGGCTTTTGTATCTTTATTCTCCAGACAGTGCTCTCCTGGCAGCCCTGTCCAGCAGGCGCTGATTGGAACTGCCCCGAAAATCCAGCTCCAGATCACGCAGGGCTTCCACATAGGGGCCGTCGATAAGCAGGTCAGTCAGCTCAAGCAGGCGGGTCATGTGGGGGTTCTGCCCATGCCTGGTCAGCTCAAGCAGGCGCTCAAAGGTATAGCCGGTATAGGTGATGACATCGCCACCCATCTCCCGGACACCTTCGGCAACCTGGCACAGTGCGGCCGCCTGTAGCAATGGCTCCCCGCCAGAAAAAGTGATACCCGCAAGCAAAGGATTTTCTGCATACCTGCTCAGAATATCCTCAGTTCGGTGCAAAAAGCCCCCCTCAAGGCTGTGGGTATCGGGATTATGGCAGCCACTGCAGCCGTGTGGGCAACCCTGGGTGAACAGCACAAAACGCAGGCCCGGCCCGTCAACTATGGATTCATCCACAATGCCGGCCAGGCGCAGCATGCCCTGCGGCAGCTTGATGCCATCAACAGCTGCCACAGGTACAGGAACCGGGTCAGGCATGATGAATCCGGTCATGCTCCTCAGCACGCTTGGCGTCATTGAAACGATCAAGCGTGCCCACAAGATAGCCGGTGATGCGGCGGATACGTTCAAAACCCACACCTTCACCGACCATGGCCTGCTGTTTCTGTGTGCATTCTTCAAACAGACGGGATTCCATCAGCATGGCTAACTCTCTCCTTTCTACATCAGCGTGATATCAGGGGATAACTAGTCCCATTTGGGCACATCAGGGTATTTTCTGCGCAGTTCGCGCAGTTTTTCCAGGCTCAGGCCTTCCCCTTCACGACGGCCGCAGCGTGGACAGACATCGTTGATGGCGCCCACATAGCCGCACACAGGGTCACGGTCCAGAGGATGGTTGATGGAGCCGTAACCAATACCCTGATCATGCATATGACGGATGATGCGCTCAAACGCCTGCAGATTCTTGCAGGTATCGCCGTCCAGCTCCACATAGGTAATGTGGCCGGCATTGGTCAGGGCATGATAGGGGGCCTCTATCTGAATTTTTTTGAAAGCCCTGATGGGATAATAGACCGGCACATGGAAAGAATTGGTATAATAGTCCTTGTCGGTCACGCCAGGCACTTCACCATACCGGGCCTTGTCCAGAGCGACAAAACGACCGCTCAGACTTTCTGCCGGTGTGGCGATAAGCGAAAAATTCAAGCCGGTTCTGGCGGCCTCATCATCGGCACGGCGACGCATATGCCCCACGATCTCCAGCCCCAGCTTCTGAGCCTCATCGCTTTCACCATGATGAACACCCACCAGAGCCTTAAGTGTTTCAGCCAGGCCGATGAAACCGATGGTCAGTGTGCCGTGTCTGAGTACCTCTCCAATACTGTCATCCCAGCCCAGATTTTCAGAATCAAGCCAGATGCCGTTACCCATGAGAAAGGGATAATTGCGAACCTTCTTGCTGCTCTGAATCTTGAGCCTGTGCATGAGCTGTCGGAAAACAAGATCGATTTTCTCATCCAGCATGCTGTAGAATCTGCGCACATCCCCGGCAGCCTCCAGGGCCAAACGAGGCAGATTGACGGATGTGAAGCTCAGATTACCGCGGCCGCATGTGACCTGCCGCCTGGGGTCATGCACACTGCCCAGCACACGGGTACGGCACCCCATATAGGCCACTTCACTGTCATAGTCGCCCTCTTTGTAGTACTGAAGATTGAAGGGCGCATCAATAAAACTGAAATTGGGGAAAAGCCGCCTGGCCGAGGTTGCCATGGCCAGCTGGAAAAGATCATAGTTGGGCTCACCGGCATTATAATTGAGACCTTCCTTAACCTTGAAGATCTGCACGGGGAAAATGGAGGTCTCGCCGTTGCCAAGCCCTGCCTGCGTGGCCAGCAGCAGGTTCTTTACCACCATGCGCCCTTCTGCCGAGGTATCTGTGCCGTAATTGATGGATGAAAACGGTACCTGAGCTCCAGCACGGGAGTTCATGGTATTCAGGTTATGGATCAGAGCCTCCATGGACTGATAGACGCGTCTGTCGGTATTTTCCAGGGCTTCTTCCACCGCATAGGCATGGGCGCGGGCAACGGCCTCCCGCAGCTCATCAGGCGCGTCAGCCGCAATGGCCTCACCCAGAGCCGTACTTTCAGCCATGCGTACCGGCACCGTGACCTGTGCCAGCAGGCGTGTAACCAAAGCCTCGGCATCAGACCTGCCCAAGACACCGCTGATACGCAGAAAGGCAGTCAGGGCTTTGCGATATTCTCTGGCCCAGGTCTTTACCACCCCACCAGCCATGGCAAAGTCAAAATGCGGCACGCTCTGACCACCATGCATCTCGTTCTGATTGGCCTGAATGGCGATACAGGCCAGAGCTGAATAGCTTTCAATGGAATTGGGCTCACGCAGAAAACCATGGCCAGTGGAAAAACCATTGGCAAAAAGCCGGATAAGATCTATCTGGCAGCAGGTTTCTGTAAGCATGTAGAAATCTTTGTCATGGATATGGATATCGCCATTGATATGAGCGGCAGATGCATCCTTGGGCAAAATATAGTTATCAATGAAAAACTTGGAGCCCTCGGAGCCGTATTTGAGCATGGTGCCCATGGCGGTATCGCCATCAATATTGGCGTTTTCGCGCTTGATATCCTCCCTGATGGCGGGTGACCAGGTCAGCTTCTTATAGATCTCCATCAGGTAGGATTCTGCATTGCGAATCTTGGTATGCTCAGCGCGGTAAAGGATATAGGCCTTGGCTGTCCTGGCGTAATCATACTGAATAAGCGACTCTTCAACTACATCCTGTATCTCTTCCACATGAGAGAGACCACGCTCGTCCAGCTTTCTGCACACCTTCTCGGTCACAAAAAGCAAATCAGTCGGCGTCATGTCTTCGCCACCCACAGCCTGATTGGCCTTGGTGATGGCATTGAGAATCTTGACAGAATCAAAGGGAACAGGGGTTCCGTCCCGTTTGATAATGGTGACCGGCATGAAGGCTCCTTATTGAAGAGGAAAAAACTCCCGCCCATGGGCGGGAGTGTGCTCTAGGTGTAGGCAAAAAAATGCCTGACGTCAATTCCCCTTTTCAGGGCAGAAGTTCCAGTTCATAGGCCCTGCCTTCAACCAGATATTTGCGAGCTGCTGCCTGCACATCCTCCGGCGTCAGGGCCGCTGCCCTGTCCAGAAGCTTCTTCTGAAAATCCTGTGGCCTGTGCAGTACAGCATCAGTGGCTGCCTCCCCTGCTCTGCTGGCCAGACTTTGCCTGTCACGCAGATGGTCGCCCCAGAGACGACTGACCCCAGCCCGCAGCACAGCGCTCGTCAGGGGCGTGGCCTTGAGTTCGGCAATGACCTGTGCAAAACCGGCACGGGCCTGTGCCAGCCTGTCTGGTGTGGAACCGATATAGAAGGCCATGAAACCCGCCTCTGGCATACTGCGGTTAAAGGCCGTCACGCTGTAGCCAAGGCCCTGCTCGTCACGCAGACGGCTGAACAAAATACCGCTCTGCCCGGAAAGAACGGCCTGTAGAAGCATCAGGGCTGGAGCGTCAGGATGGTCGGCCGGCACTGTCCTGAATATCTGCAGCAAATGGGCCTGATTGCGCCCGGGCAGCTGCAGCTCCAGCTTCTTCTCCTGACCCCAGCGGGGCTCGGCCACAGGCACGCCTTTCCCGACAGGGGCTGGCAGGCTTGCGGCAAAGGCCAGCACAGCCTCGCGGTCAAAGCTGCCGGCCACTGCCAGTACCCAGGGCTGCCGCGACTGCTGTTCCCAGAACCTTCTGACCGCATCACGTCCCAGCCTGTCCAGGCTCTCGGCTGAGCCCAGGCCGTCAAAACCGTATGGCTGTCCGCCCGGGAAAAGGAAAGGATTCAACTTGGAAAAGGCGTACGCCAGAGGCTTGTCTGCCCGCTGACGAATGGCGGCCTTCATCTGCTCTGCCTCGCGCTGCAGTTCCTGCATGTCAAAAGCCGGACTTTGCAGCATCTGCCCCAGGGCTGTAAAATAATCGGCATTGAAACGGGAAGGCCCTGTCAGAGAAATGCCAAAGGTCTGCAAACCGGCCCGCACACTGACCGTGGATGCACGCTCGGCAAAAAAGCGCTCTACATCCAGCCTGTCCAGCGTACCATAGCCGTCAGTCAGCAGGCGGGCCGTCAGTTCAGCCAGGCCCTGCTGTTCTACATCAAGCAGCGCATTGCCGCCGGGCAGCATCAGATCAAGAGAAACATAGGGCACGGTATTGTCCGGCACGAGAATGACTGTCTGCCCCGGCCCCAGATTCACAACCTCTCTCTGTCTCTGCGTTTCCTTCCCCCTGCTGTCTGCTCCCTCCTGTGCTACATGCGGCCAGTTGGCTTGCAGTATTTTGCCGAAGTCGGGCAACTGGGCAAATTCCGGCGCCAGCACACGAATGCGCGCCCGTTCGGGCACAAACCACTGCCCAATGGCAGCCTCTATCCGGGCCATGTTCACATCATTGAGAGCCAGACGCAAGTTACGTTCTCCCTGCTCGCCGCCCAGTTCGAACTGCGTCAGGCCACGCCAGCGCACAAGGCCATTGAGGGTCTCCCCTGCGCGGTCCATGCTGTCCAGCAGATTGAATCTGGCCCGGCTCAGGGCCTCGGGCGTGAAGCCCACTGTTTTGAGCGCAGCCATATCACGGCTCAGATCCTGCCAGAAAGGCTCCACCCTGCCCGGTTCCAGCTGGGCAATGACGCATAATAGCCCGGCACGGGCCAGGCTCATATTGCTGACGGAAATACTGTCCACCAGCTGCTTGTCATAGACATACTTCTTTTGCAGATATGACGTGCCATCACCACCCAGAAGGTAGCTCAACACATCCAGATCTGCAGAGCGGATATCCTGCAGGGGTGGCGCTGGGAAGGAAAGCCCCAGGTATACCTTGTTCCAGGGGCCGCGCACTACCTCCACCAGAGGGCCACCGGACGCATGAGACAGATCCAGCGGCTCCAGTACAGGCAGGTCACCATGATTGCGAAGATCACCGAACAGCTTCTGGGCATGGGCCAGCACCTGCTCAGGCTCAATCTGCCCTGCCACCAGGAGCATCATATTCTGCGGCTGATACCAGTGCCTGATATAGTTACGCAAATCCTGCACGGTAAGGGCACGGACAGTTTTTTCATAGCCGATGATGGGCCGGCCGTAGGGCGTATTCTGCAGGCTGGATGTCTGCAGGGCTTCGAAAAGCCTGCTCATGGGCTCATCCTGCCCGCGCTGCAATTCAGAAATGACTACGTCTTTTTCTGATTCCAGTTCTGCCGGATCCAGGCTGGGTGAAAAGGCCATGTCTCTGACCACGTCCATGCCCATGCGCCAATGCGCTGCGGGCATATCCGTCAGATACCAGGTTTTGTCAAAGCTGGTGGCCGCATTGAGATAGCCGCCAAGGCTTTCCACATCACGGGCAATCTGCCCCTTGGGACGACTTTCCGTGCCCTTGAAGACCATGTGTTCCAGCACATGGCTGATCCCTGCCTGCGCGGGGTCCTCATTGGCTGAACCGGCGCGCACATAAAGACGCGTACAAACCAGGGGGAAGCGGTCATCCTTGATGATATAGACCGTAAGGCCATTGGACAGTCGCACGAGACGCTGTGCGGCTGATTCGCTGTCTGCTGCGGCCTGTACAGACTGGCAGAAGGCCAGCAGAACCATAAAAAAGACAAGGGCGATATGTCGCATGGGTACTCCTGCAAAACAATGTAAAAAAGGCCGAACAGAAGCTATCTTCTGTCCGGCAAGAAGTAAGCACAGGCAGGGCCAGGCGCAAGGGCAGGCCTCAGCGGTCAAGGGCTGTCACAAGAGCCTCCTGCACCCTTTGGGCTTCGTCGTTGGGCACCTGACAGGTACCTGCTGCCATATGTCCGCCGCCGCCATAAGCCAGCATGATCTCACCCACGTTGACAGGGCTTGTACGATCGAGAATAGACTTGCCCACGGCAAAGACAGTATTCTGCTTTTTCAAACCCCACAGCACATGCATGGAAATGCTGCACTGCGGGAAGAGCGCATAGATCATAAAGCGGTTGGTGCACCAGATGGGGTCTTCTTCCCGCAGATCCAGTACTACCAGCCTGACATGCACGGTTGAACAGCGTTTGATCTGTTCCACAGCTTTTTCCTGCTGCTCAAAATAGAGGTCAACACGTTCCCTGACATCAGGCAGAAGCAGGATTTCGTCAATGCTCTTACTGCGGCAATGGCCTATAAGCTCCATCATCAGGGCATAATTGCTGATGCCGAACTGGCGGAAACGCCCCAGACCCGTACGTGGATCCATAATATAGTTGAGCAGGGTCCAGCCACGGGGATCAAGGATATCCTCTCTGCTGTACGCCGCAGAATCCGCCTGGTCAACAGCAGTCATCATCTCATCAGAAATGGCGGCAAAACGTGCCTTGCCACCGAAATAGTCATAAACCACCCGGGCTGCTGACGGTGCCTCAGGATCAATGATATAATTGGCCGGACGTGCGCCACCCATACGCAGATCTTCGGACAGATGGTGGTCGAACACCAGATGGGCCTGCGGCCTGTAAGGCAGATTGGTGGTGATGTCATTGTCACTGATTTCCACCTTGCCGTCCTGCATGTCCTTGGGATGCACAAAAGTGATGCTTTCCAGCATAGCCAGTTCCTGCAGCAGCACAGCGCACACCAGGCCGTCAAAGTCACTGCGGGTCACCAGACGATATTTTTTTTCGCTCATGGCTGGTCTCCGTAAAACTGATTTTTTCAATGCGGCTTTGGCCTATCCTCCCAGATAGGCTTCTTTGACTTTTGGGTTTTCCAGCAGCTCCTGCCCCGGGCCTTCCAGTACTACCCTGCCCACTTCAAGGATATAGGCATAATGGGCCACAGACAGAGCGGCAAAGGCATTCTGCTCAACCAGGAGCACTGTCTTGCCCTCAGCATTGATACGTTTGATGATGGCAAAGATCTCCTGTACCAGCAGAGGGGCAAGCCCCAGCGACGGCTCATCCAGCATGAGCAAATCCGGGCGGCTCATAAGCGCCCGACCTACAGCCAGCATCTGCTGCTCACCGCCGGAAAGCGTGCCCCCTTTCTGCCAGTTACGCTCCTGCAATCGGGGAAAAAGCGTATACACCCAGGCAAGATCAGCCTCAATACCATCCCTGTCGTTACGGGAATACGCCCCCAGGCGCAGATTTTCCTCCACTGTCAGATGCGGCAGAATGCGGCGTCCCTCAGGAGAAAGAGAAATACCCCGCCGTACCATATCTTCAGGCTTCAGCCCCATAAGCGAGACAGGGCTGTCACCCTGATGCCGCGTCAGCACTATGTCGCCGCTGACGTTCCTGTTCAGTCCGGCAATGGAGCGGATAATACTGCTCTTGCCCGCGCCATTGGCACCAATAAGGGTCACAATGCTGCCGCGCCTGATGTTGAGGCTGACACCCTGTACAGCCTGAATACCGCCGTAACGCACATGAAGATCACGAATCTCAAGCATGCTGCACCGCCATGTCTTCACCCAGATAGGCACGGATGACCACAGGATCTTTACGGATAGCCTCGGGCGTACCCTCTGCGATGAGTGCACCATATTCCATGACCCAGATATACTGGCAAACGCCCATAACCACCTTCATATCATGCTCGATGAGCAGGATGGTCAGATCAAATTCATCTCGAATATGACCGATAAAGTGCATCAGCTCCAGGCTTTCCTGCGGGTTCATGCCTGCAGCCGGTTCGTCCAGCAGCAGCAGACGCGGCTCTGTGGCCAGGGCACGGGCAATCTCAAGGCGACGCTGGGCGCCATAGGGAAGGCTGCCCGCTGTTTCGTCCAGATGCTGCAGCAAGCCCACACGCTCGGCCAGCCTGCGGCTCTTTTCAACGATTTCGGCTTCTTCTCGATAGTATGCCGGCAGACCCAGGGGGGCTGCCCACCATGAGCAGCGACGGCGCACGTGACAGCCCACCATGATGTTTTCCTGCACAGTCATGCTTTGAGAAAGGCGAATATTCTGGAAGGTACGCGCCATGCCCAGGCGGCAGATCTCATTGGGCTTGCGGCCCCGGATACTCTGCCCGTTAAAAACGACTTCACCCTCCTGAGGTGTGTAAAAACCGCTCAAAACATTAAAAGCCGTGGTTTTGCCTGCGCCATTGGGGCCGATGATACCGGTGATGCTGCCCTGCGGCAGTGCCAGACTCAGCTCACTGACAGCAGTAACACCACCAAAACGCATGGTGACATCTCTGGCCAGAAGCAGGGCCCCCGTATAGTCGGGTGGCATGGGCAGAAGAAACTCTCTCATGCCTTCTTCCTCCTCAACCAGGCAGACATGCCTTTCCATGTCAGTTCACGTGTGCCCATGATGCCTTCTCGCCGATACAGGATGATGGCCAGCAATACCAGTGAAAAGACCACCATGCGCATGCCGGGAATGCCCGGCAGTTCAAAGAGACCGAAATCCATAGGCTCTTCTATGGCCCGCAGCCATTCCAGCAGAACAGTGATGATGGTGGCCCCGAGCACGCTGCCCGTCAAAGAGCCCAGCCCCCCTGCTACGACAAACATGAGCACGTTGAATGTCAGCAGAAAGTTGAACATCTTGGGGTCAATGGTAGAAAGATGGCTGCCCAGAAGTGCGCCGCCCACCCCGGCGAAAAACGCGCCCACACAAAACGAGAGTACCTTGTAGCCAAAGACATTGATACCCATGACGCTTGCCGCAATTTCATTATCACGGATGCAGCGCAGCACATTGCCGAAATTGCCGTAGACCAGACGCGCCAGCACTACCAGGGTGACCAGGGTCCACACATAGCAGGAAAAAAGATCGGCATGACCGGGTATGCCCTTGATACCCAGTGAACCGTTGGTCACGCCAGTGGCATTGACAATGAGCACCCGGATGATTTCGGCAAAGCCCAGCGTGGCAATACCCAGATAGTCATCACCCAGCCTGAGCACGGGCACGGCGATGATGACAGCAAAGAGCATGGCCACAAAACCACCGGCCAGAACCGATACCCAGAAGGGGGTGAAAAGCTCGGAGAAGGGCCAGATAATGGGTTCCAGTATCCACATCATCTCTTTCTGCTCGGGCGGCAGGATGCAGAGAGCTGAAACATAGGCACCAATGGCGATGAAGCCGGCATGCCCCAGTGAGAAGAGGCCGGTAAAGCCGTAGATGAGATTGAGAGAAAGGGCCAGGATAATATTGATGAAGATCAGCTTGGCGATATAGATCTGATAATCGCCCAGAAAACTTTCAGCCTGCATGACAGCACAGCCCAGAAGAAGCATGGCTGCCATATTGAGGAGGGTCGTGCGGTCCAGACGCATCAGATCTTCTCCTCCGTACGTTCGCCCAGGAGACCCGTGGGCTTGAAAAGCAGAACCAGCACCAGCAGCACAAAGGCAAAGGCGTCACGGTAACCGGAAAGCTCGGGCATGAAGGCCACGGTCATGATTTCCACAAAGCCCAGAGCCACGCCCCCGATGACCGCCCCCTGAATGGAGCCTATACCGCCGAAGACCGCTGCAATGAAGGCCTTGAGGCCCGGCATGATACCCATATAGGGGTGCACCTGCGGGTAACGCAGAGCCCACATGATGCCCGAGGCTGCTGCCAGGGCCGAGCCGATGCAGAAGGTGAAGGCAATAATGTTATCTACCTTGACACCCAGAAGGCGCGTTGTCTCAATGTCTTTGGAAATGGCGCGCATGGCCAGACCGGGTTTGGTCTTATAGACGATGTACAGCAGGATGCCCACCAGAATCATGGTCATGCCCGGCACAAAAGCCGTCAGTGGCAGGATGCGTACACCACCCAGCTGCCATTCTGACACGAGCCACTCAGGCTGGAGCACAGGCCGGGGCTGCCCGGTAAAAACCACCACAGCCAGACTTTCGATGAAGAAGGAAACGGCAATGGCGCTGATGAGCGCTGAAATACGCGGCGCGTCACGCAGGGGGCGGTAGGCCACCCGTTCAATGACCACACCAAGGACACTGGCCCCGGCTATGGCCATGATGGCGGCTATGCCCCAGGGCCAGCCAAAGGCAAACGTGCCAAAAAAGACGAAATAGGCACCTACCATCAAAATATCGCCATGGGCGAAGTTGATGAGGCGCAGAATGCCATAGACCATGGTATAGCCTATGGCAATGAGCGCATAGAGCGAACCCAGGGTCAGGGCATTGAAAAAATGCTGCAAGAAAATTTCAAGGCTCATGGACACCTCTGAAGGCCTGCAGGGCCGGGGCCCCGCAACGCCGGACATTGCGGGGCCTATCATGCTCGGGCTTACTTGGGCGTCACTTCGCCCACATAGACGCGCTTGCCGTCCTTGTATTCTATGATACCCACGGGCATTTCAGCATCGTGGGTGGCATTGATGGAAAGCTTGCCCAGGGCGGTGGGCAGGCCCCTGGTTTCGGCCAGAGCCTTGGTGATGGCTGCCGGATCAGCCGAATTGGCGCGCCTGATGGCGTCTACAATCAGAAAATAGCTGTTATAGCCAAGAGCGCCGTTGACGTTGGTCTCCTTGTAAGGATAAGCCTTCTGCCAGGCTGCGGTAAAGCGCTTGGCCTCTTCGCTCATATTGGTCATCTTGGGGTCATAGGGGAAGGTGGTGTGGAGGAAGCCTTCCACAGCCTTGCCACCGATCTTGACGGTATCAGGGTTATCCATGGCGTCAGCGCCCATGAGGCGGAAGGTGGCGCCCAGTTCACGGGCCTGCTTCATGATGATGGCGCCTTCGGCAAAGTAGGCAGGCATGAATACGATGTCAGGCTTTTTGGCAATGAGCTCGGTGAGCTGGGCAGTAAAGTCCTGATCGCCAGAGCTGTACTTGAGGTTGGCCACCACTTCTCCGCCCAGCTTGCGGAACGAGCGGGAGAAGAAGCTGGACAGGCCCACGGCGTAGTCGTTGGTCATGTCCATGAGCACCGCGGCCTTTTTCAGCCCCAGATTCTCAAAGGCATAGGTGGCGGCAGCAGCGCCCTGATAGGGATCAATGAAACAGGCACGAAAGTAGTATTTCTTGCCCTGGGTCACCAGAGGATTGGTGCAGGAGGTTCCCACACCGGGAATTTTGGCCTTTTCTGTCACCTCAGCCCCGGCCATGGCCAGTGAGGAACCGTAGGTACCGATGAGCGCCACAACCTTGTCACGCTCCACCAGGCGCTTGACGGCATTGGCGGCTTCTACCTTGTCGGACTTATTGTCCACCACCACGAGTTCCACGGGGCGGTCAAGTACGGTGGGCATTTCCTTGTGGGCAAGTTGCACGCCTTCCAGCTCAAGCTGACCACCAAAGGCATTCTGCCCGGTAAGAGGCAGATAGATGCCAATCTTGATGGGGGCTTTGTCAGCCGCCAGCACGGGCTGAGCAGCAAAGCCCAGCGACAGAGAAAGGATGCCCGCAAGGGCAAGGAGCTTGCCGAATTTCATTCCAAGACCTCCAAAATTGCAGGTTATAAAGGACAATACCTAGAAACAGGACGCTTCAATATAGCCCACTTATGGCATAAGCGCAATTCCTCATATGGAAATCCAGAACTGACTCATACCCATATTACACCATGCTATAGAAATCATACTATTGATATATTTTTCTCAAACAACGTATTTTATTTTAGAGATAAAATCTTTTATTAAAAATTTTCATAATATAATCTTAGAGCATTTTCCGACTGTATAAAATTTTTCTCCAAAATTAAAAATTACCATTCCAATAAGAATAAGCACACCTCCAATAAAGGTAGCATTGTCTGGAACCTCACCGGCAAGTATAAATCCAAAGATACTTGCCAAAAATGGTGTAAGGAACATATAATTGCTGACCTGTGATGTATGACTTGCCTTTGAAAAAGCTTTTGCCCAGGCAAGATAGGCTATGGCACTGGAACCAATACCAAGGACAGTAATATAGACATATTGAATCATTGGTGCAGTATATATTTCATACATCGACTCAGTAGAAAAAACAGCAAGCAAAATCGCCCCACCCAATATGCTGTAGGTAGTTGTTTCTAAAGCAGTGTATGTTTTTGTCAGTCGCCGCTGTAATATATTATACAAACTCAAAGAAAGAGCCGCCAAAAGAAGCCAGACAGCACCTGAGTTGATTGAAAATGAATCATTCATCAACGAAATTACAGCAACACCTGTAAATTCAATAAAAACAGCAATCCATTGAAATAACTTCAGTTTTTCATTATATATAAAACAGGCAAACAGTGCTGTAATAACTGGGACTGTAGAAATTATAATACTCCCTGTTGCAGAGGAAACAACAGCCTGACCTGCATTAAAAACAATCATATAAATAAAAAATCCAAAACATCCAGACAATAAAAATAATGGAACATCTTTTTTAGAAGGAAATTTTATTCTTATAAAATATGAAATCAACAATAACACACAAATTGCTATTACATAGCGAATAAAACCCAGGGAAAATATGGAAAAATGCTGCAATGCCAGTCGTGTCAGCACATAGGCAAGTGACCAGAAAACTATTGTTATAATAGCGTAAGGATGAAAACTATTTTTGAAGCCCATGCCTTACATCCATGCTATGCCCTGTCTGCCAAGGCGCAGGCATCAGGACAGCATACGCGCATAACGCCCAAACAATCGGCGGCTCGGTCGGGAAAAACTGTCCCATTCCGCATTCAGTTCCAGGCCGGGTACAATGGCCCGCACCACTGGCAGGTCAAGGTCGGCACGGGTCAGGTCTACATAGAGCGGCTGCCGACCGTGGGCGGATAAAAGCAGTTCCATCAGGCGCACGTTAGCCGCAGCCGAGCCAAGGTCATAGCCGGGCAAGTCTTCCAGACAGCGGGTTGGCAGCGCGGCCAGCCCAGGGCCAGAAGCCTTGCCAAAGGGGGCGGGCTGTGCCCAGACATAGGGCCACGGCGTCTCAGTCAGAGCGGCAAGGGCTGCGCGTGGGCCACTCAAACTGGCCCCGGTGGCACGGGCCACCGTGCCATCATGCCCGGTGACAAAACATTGGTACACCGGCAGACCAAACTCGGTGGTAATGTCCTGAAACTGTACCCGGATGCCACGAGCCGCATAGTCATCCAGCAGTGCCTGAACACGCTCGTCACGGCTGGCCAGCGTAAAGCAGCGTGTACGACTGAAGGGGGTAGTACATTCGGCATCGCGTTCAATAATTTCGGTCAGGGCTGCCTGTTTGGCCTCATCCAAGGTATTGCCTGAAGCAAGCCCGGTAGAACCGCCCGCCAAAAAAATACCCGGTTCATCCAGATTACAGAACAAAAAAACAGCCTGTGCCGGAACCAGCACAGAACTCCCGTCCGGTGCATATGCAGTCAGCCAGTGCAGAGGGGCGTCCGGGCAGGGAGCTTCCAGGGGCAGCAACGCGGGGTCAAGCACGGCACGCCCCGCTGTCACAAGTTCGTCATAGCGCGCCCGCAACAGCGGCAGGGGTGTTTTGCGCTGGCAAACCTGTTCGTCCGCAATACTTACATAGGCACTGGCCCGCTCTACAATTTCCATAGCGTAGGAGGCACGGGCCTGCGCCAGAGACAGACCCCGGCCATAGGCAGTGGCCTGCCCGCGCAGACTGTGGCTCAGGCCACCATTGTGCACAGCTATATCCACCTGCCAGGCCCGGAGCAGCGCGATAGGCGAGAGCGATGCTTCATGCCGCATTTCCGGCCCGGCAATGATGCCATTTTCCATCAGGGCATCAAGAGCACACAAAAAAGTTTCCTGCGCCGGGCGGCGTTCCTGCACGGGATGCCCTTCTGCCCTGACCTGGGCATGGATTTGTGACAGCAGGGAGGAGCTGTCCGCCAAATGCTGTCCCAAAGCCAGGCTCTCTTCTAGGGGGAAAAGCAGGGGCAGATCAGCCTCATCTGCACGCGGCAAGGGATGATGGGCACAGATATTCTCACCAAAAAGCGCGCTCCAGCCAGCGGCAGTCTGCCAGTCCGCCTGTTGGGCAGCCCGCAAATGAATGGCCGGACTGCTCACCGCCAGTCGGGCAGCAGCATCGGCCGGAAAGGATGCACAGACCGTAGCGAGCGTGGGCAGCAAAAGGCTGCATTCCAATAAAATACCAGCCAGGGCCGGCCGCAAAAAGCAGTCCTGTACGGGGTCATACGCCAGTGCGGCCAGAGCTGCCAGCTCATCGGACGATTTTTTGCTGCACAGGCGCAGGAGATGCTGATGCAGAAAATCATCCAGCGGACTTTTTTCCAACAGGGCAAAGGCCTCTTCTTCTCCGAGGCTGGCCGGAGGTTCACACGAAAAATATCCCGTGGTGGCCTGGGTCTGACTATGGGCGTAGGTGTAGTCAATATGCTGCGGTTCTGGCATGGAGGCTCCAACAGCCCGTACAGACAGGCTGATCAGGTTCATAACAGAAAAGGGGCAGGCCATACGCCCGCCCCTTGTGCAAACCAATACCGAGGGGCCAAGGCCCCAACAGGCGGTATTAACGCTTGGAATACTGGTACCGGGCGCGGGCAGCGCGCAGACCGTACTTTTTACGTTCTTTCTTACGGGCGTCACGAGTAAGGAAGCCGGCCTTCTTCAGCACAGGGCGCAGGGCAGGATCTACCTGCAGAAGGGCGCGAGAAATGCCATGGCGTACAGCTTCAGCCTGACCGGCCACACCACCGCCACGCACGTTGACGCGTACGTCCAGCTTGTCAGCCAGCTTGGCCAGTACCAGGGGCTGGCGGATAATCATCTGCAGCGTCTTGCGAGGAAAATAATCTTCAAAAGGACGACCATTCACTGTAATACCGCCAGAACCAGCATAAACGCGGGTACGGGCCGTAGCGGTCTTGCGGCGACCAGTGCCGTAATCGAATTTTTCGCTCATGGCGTGTACTCCTTAATAGGGCAGGTTCAGCGGCTGAGGATTCTGGGCAGCGTGCGGATGCTCCGGCCCGGCATAGACTTTGAGCTTCTTGAGCATGGCACGGCCCAGACGGTTTTTGGGCAACATGCCACGCACTGCAGCCATGAGCACACGCGACGGTTTGTCAGCCAGCATATCACCAAGGCTGGTGGCCTTGAGACCACCTACCCAGCCGGAATGCCGATAATACATCTTATCGGCCATCTTGGCACCGGTCACCTTGATTTTTTCACAGTTAACCACAACAATGAAATCTCCATTATCCATATGCGGGGCGAACTCAGGCTTGTGCTTGCCGCGCAGGCGATGGGCGATCTGGCTGGCCAGACGGCCGAGAACCTGATCCTGGGCGTCAACCACAAACCACTGGCGGTTGATGTCTTTGGGGGTGGGGCTGAACGTCTTCATCAGAAAGAACTCCTCATTACTGCATGCAGTAAAAAAATACAGCCGTCAGGCTGGGGGAAACTCGTCCAGCGTCGCGCCGTCTAACGGGGGTGGCGGCAGGAGCACTGCAAAGGTTGATTTGCTTACGCCAAAGAGCCTCCTCTGTCAAGAGGCTATGCGCCGTGTGCACACTCAAGCCTTGTCAGAGCTGCTGTTTTTCGGCACAGTACCTGGCATGAATAAAGACATCCGGTATTATCTACAACTCTGGCGCAAACGTTTTTCTCAGCCCCGGGCGGTGCGCTGGCATGACGGATGGCTGGAAAACGACTACTGCCCCGACTGCCGCTACTGCTGTGGCCCTCAGGATTCACCCGAGCCTTATCCCATGGCGCTTTTACCTGAGCAGCTGCGCCCGCAGAACTGCGAAGATTTTTATATGGCAGACTCACACACCGCCTATCTGGACCAGCGCGGCTGTAAAGCCTGTGGCAGCTCCGGCTGCCGCCTTGAGCGGCGGTGGCGCCCCCTGGCCTGCGGGCTCTTCCCCATAGTGCCTGCCAGTAATGGCCTGTATCTCTATAAAACCTGCCCTGCAGTTCTGTTGCTGCCTCTGGCCCTCTGGCTGGATCTGGGACTGGCCGTGGCCCGACACCTTCAGACACTCAGCCCTAAAAGCCGTCAACATATTTCGTTGTGCCTTACGCCGGAAAAGCTGGCAGATAGCTTCATTTCACTGCACACGGCACTTTGAGTTCTGCCCCGCCTGGCGCCTCCCTGACCTGCTTGACAAAAAAATCACATTGACTTATCAGCGCGAATCACAATCAATATCAGAATGGGAGGAAGGATTATGAAGCGTTCTTGTGCCGCACTGGCTGCGGCAGGCTTGGCTGTTCTGCTGGGTACGCCTGTTCAGGCTGCCCCCGGAGGCATGCCCCCAGCCATGGAGAAATTTGCCAAAGTTTCCACAACCGTGCAGGAAAAATGCATGGCCTGCCATACGCAGGGCTATGACCTGCCCTTCTATTCCAAGGTGCCTGGTATTCGAGAAATCATTGAAAAAGATTACCGCGACGGCCTGCGCGCCATGGACCTGAACACCGAGCTGGTACAGGCCAAGGGCAAGCCCATTGGTGAAACAGTGCTGGCCAAGATGGAATGGGTCGTTACCAACGACACCATGCCCCCGGCCAAGTTCGCGCTGGTACATTGGGGCAGCCGTCTTTCCAGCCAGGAAAAGCAGGATATCCTTGACTGGGTCAAGAGCTCTCGCAAGGCTCATTACGCCACTGACGCAGCGGAAAAACATGCCAATGAGCCCCTGCAGCCCATCCCCCTGAGCCTGAAGGTAGATGAAAAGAAGGCCGAACTGGGCGACAAGCTGTTCAACGACAAGCGTCTGTCCACCGACAGCAGTCTCTCCTGCGCGGGCTGCCACTTCTATGACCGTGGCGGCACCGACTATCAGCGCTTCTCTGAAGGTATCCGCAAGCAGTTTGGCGACATCAACCCGCCCACAACCTATAACGCTGTCTTCAACCTGGCCCAGTTTTGGGACGGGCGTGCAGCTGACCTGCAGGAGCAGGCCGGCGGCCCGCCCATGAACCCCATTGAAATGGGCAGCAAGAACTGGGAAGAAATCATCGGCCGCCTCTCCAGGGACGCCGAACTGACCGCCGCCTTCAAGGCTGTTTACCCCAATGGCTGGACTGGCGAAAATATCACCAACGCCATTGCTGAATATGAAAAGACCCTCATTACCCCCAACAGCCGTTTTGACAAGTGGCTGCGTGGCGATGACAAGGCCATCAGCGCCGATGAGCAGAAAGGTTATGAGCGCTTCAAGGCCTATCGCTGCGCCTCCTGCCATGTGGGTAAGAGCGTAGGTGGTCAGTCCTACGAATACCTTGACCTGAAGAAGAACTACTTTGCCGACCGTGGTGGCAAAGCTCTGGGCTCTGATAAGGGACGCTACAATTTCACCAAGAAAGATGTAGACATGCACCGCTTCAAGGTGCCCAATCTGCGCAATATTGAGCTGACGGCCCCTTATATGCACGACGGCACTGTGGAAACCCTGGATGACGCCGTACGCGTCATGGGCATCTACTGTTCCGGCCTGGAAGTGCCCAAGGGCGACCGTGCACTGATTGTGGCCTTCCTGCGTACACTGACCGGCGAGCACCCCATGCTGGCAGGCAAACCCGTAGCCAGATAAACATTACTGCATTGGGCCATGATATACTCTGTCAGCACTGGCGACGACAAAATAGTGTATCATGGCCCGTCAACTTTTTCTCACTGCCTCCAGCCGTATTTTCGACCGGCTCATGGTGAGTGGGCCGGTATGGGGACGTCACGCATGGCTGTTTGCGTGATCTCAGGGGATGGCAAGACAATCCCGCAAGGAGGACACTCCACAGGAATGCACCATATCTATGGGGATATTGTGTGAGCGCGCATGCTGCAGCGCCTTGCGCTTGGCCTCATGTGAAATCTTGTTGGTGAATATGATGATCCTGTCGGGGTTGCCGATCTTATCCACAAAATTGCGTTCATTACGGCTGATGCACTTCAGGGTGTGGCCTCCTGCCTTGGCAGCAGCGGTGTAATCGGGCTTCAACCTGTCCATACCTCCTATCAGCGTTACACACATGGTCTTTCTCCTGTATGGATGATCGTTCTTTCTTTTCTTATAAATGAAAAAGAATTTCAAAGTCAATGGCCACAAACTGCTTTTCCTGCTTTTTTTACGCGTGCTGTGCTATGCTTCATTTTTCAGTAACAGCAGGGTGATCAGCCCGTACAGCCCTGTCAGCAAAATCAGTGCCGTCTCGGCTCTGCCCTGCCTGAACGAGAAACCGCCACCGGGCTGACGACGGTACTGCACAAAATACCAGCCCCCTGCCAGCAGCAGACAGAAGGGCATGGCATGAAGCAGCCAGTGACGGCTCAGGCTGAAAGCAGGACGCAGCAGGACAGTTTCTTCCTTTACAAAATCAAGGCGAAATGGAAAGAGCGTATCTGCCAGACGGCTCTGCCATGACTCTCTGGCCCGTGACATCTCATGCCTGAAGGTATGGAACGCCCTGCATATCTCGCCGTTTTTACGCTCTGCGGCGGGCAGGTCGAAAACAGTGGTCTGTACAAGTGCATTGTCAGACGTGACCACTGTCAGATAGAGCGGGTCAAAGATGAGCTTGCAGTCCATGTGATCCGGCACGTAGCCTGGTACGTCCAAGCCGATGAGGGCCATATCGCTCTGGCGGATGAGCCAGAGGTGGTTTCGGCTGTCCAGCACAAAGCCCAGCCAGAGACGTTCCCTGCTTTCCGAGACAAGTACATGACGCGGCACAACGCCCTCTGGCAGCACGATCTTGTTGATGACGGGCTGCCCTCCTCGCCGCAGCAGATGAAAAAGTGCCCCCCGGGCATCCACCATGAAAATGCCGCCTTCATACGGCTTGAACGTGCTGAAATTGCCGCCCACATGGCGGGCCGGAAACACGAAGCCCCGGGCAGCAAGTGCCGTACTGAACAAGCGGCTGAGTTCTGTTTCTGCTTCATTGGTGTCGGCATGGGTGAAGATCATACCCTGCTCTGTCACTCTGAAACGATCTGTGGGGTAGACCAAAGCCACCTGGCCGGGATCAGCCTCCAGCAACGGCCGACAGGGCTGCGGCGGATGATGGCCGTCCAGATGCCGGGCCGGAAGTTCCAGCACACGCCGGGCCTGCTCAATGGCTGCCCGATCAAAGGTTCTGCCCTGGAGTTTCAGGGGCAAAAGCCCGCGCATCTCCATATTGCGGTAATAGATGAAGGGCAGCGCAGCCTCAAAGGCAAGGCGGTCGTAATAGCGCCCTGTTTCGTCCTTGTAGACGATATCAGCATGATGCCCTTCGGATTTGGCTGCTGCCTGCTCGTCATAGCCACGTATCTGTTCAGTATAGATGCACTGCTCAAGCACAGGGCTGTAAAAGATATGGGTTTTGGCCAAAGGGCTGAGCAGGGCCGTGTCATACAGTTTGGGCAAGGCCCAGCTGAGAACCAGTACAGAAAGCACACTCAGGCAGACAAAGGCAAGTGCACGCATTATTGTACCCTCCGATGACGGAAGTTCATGCTCGGCAACAGCAGACCTGCCAGCAACAGTGGCAGCAACAGGGCAAACCAGGGCAGTGCAGGAGCAAGTGCGCCTGGCGCTGTCGTGAGCAGTAGGGGGGCACAGAGACCCAGCCCAAGTAAAACACCCACGAGTCTGGAGCGGCGCTGTGGCTCAAGGATGGCATAGGCCGTGCAGAGATAGGCAAAGAAACCTGCCAGGAACCAGGGCAGGCTGGTGAGGTGCGCAGTGTGTACCGCCTCTTGAGGAAAGTGACGCTGCAGCATGAGCGTCAGCAGCAGCCCATCAAGCAGATACAACAGAGCCAGGAACAGAAGACCAAAAAAGAAGTGCGCCAGCATGAGCTGGGCCATGCCGCATGGCAGATGCAGCGATATGCGCAGGCGTTCATCACGCATTTCCGGCAGAAACTGGCAGCAGCAAAAGATGCAGGCGCAGACTACAGGCAGGACAGCAAGAGCCCCATAGGGTATCTGCCCCAGATCCATGACGCGATACCAGACTATCTCAGGGTGATCCAGTAGAAAAAGCCGGTGTACACCGAGCCAGATCCAGGCCATATAGGTCAGGCTGATCAGCGTCAGAACAAGCATGCACAGGCGCGTCTTGATACATTCCTTGAAAAAGATTCCGGCAAGAATGCGGTACATATCAGCATCTCCCCGTATAGCCCACAAAGGCGTCTTCCATGTTCATGGGGCTTTCCTGCAGAGCCTCCGGCGACAGATGGAGGCCCAGCCCGGCCAGGTCTTCCACTATATCGCGGGCTGTATGGAAAGTGAAAAATTCATAAAAGTCAGCGTGCGCTTCCACGTTGACCAGGTGTTTACCCGGCAGGGCCTGTCTGCCCATGGCCATCTCCCGCAATACCTTTTCTGCCGTCCCTGCAAACGTGGCATCCAGCCGATAGCAGGAAAAGCGTTCCATGAAATCCGCAAGGCCTGTCATACAGGCTTCTCCACCGCGACGCAGAAAAACCACTTCGTCCACAAAGCGGTCCATATCCTGGATGACGTGTGAGGTTAGTACCACCGTATGCCTTCCGTCATGCAGGTTTTCCCGCAGATAGTCGACAAAGAGGCGGCGATAGCCTGCATCCAGCCCCATGGAATAATCATCCAGAATGAGCAGCTCAGGGTCCTGCGCCAGCATGAGCCCCAAAACCACCTGTGAACGCTGCCCTTCACTCATGTGGGCTATCCTGTGGTTTTGTGGCAGGCCCAGCACGTCCACCAGGCCATAAAAACGCTCTGCCTTCCAGCGAGGGTAGAAACGCGCCATAAAGCGCTCGATCTGACTGATGGTAAAGAAGTCATAGGCCAGGTGGCGTTCGAAAAGCAGGCCGACCCGCTCCCGCGTCTGCGGGCGGATGGCATAGGCCGGATCGCCAAAAATACGACATACTCCGCTCCTGGGCTTGAGGAAGCCCATCAGTATCTTGATGAGCGTCGTCTTGCCCACACCGTTCTTGCCCAGCAGGCCGTATATCCTGCCAGCCTCAAAGGTCAGGGAAAGATCCCTGTACACAAGATGCCCGCCATAGGAATGCCCCAGATGCTCGATGGAAATGGGCTGCGACGTCATATTGCATCCTCCAGATTGTCAGTGGAATGAAATCAGTGTATACGAAAACAACATCCGTTTTCAACAAGGAGAGTTCGTATGCGTTCTCAGACCATGTTCTCACTGGGTACGGCAATCATCCTGCTGGCGGCACTCTGCACAGGGGCACGAGCACACAGTGCCCTGCTCAACTGCTATGACAATGCCGACGGCAGCTTTACCTGCCAGGGTGGCTATTCCGATGGTTCGTCTGCCACAGGCATCCGCATCGTGGTGCGTGACAGCAGCGGTACCATCCTGCAGGAGGCTCGGCTGGATTCCAACAGCGAGGTGGTGCTGCAACGCCCGCAGGGCGATTTTACCGTGCTTTTTGACGGTGGATCCGGCCATTCCGTTGAAGTGGACGGACGCAGCCTCGTGCAGTGATAAAAAAAGGGCCGCAGGGCTGAGACTGCGGCCCCTGCATGGGGATGCTCCCAAAACGTTTTACTTCATATCCACAGCCTGCACCCAGATAACGGCATCCTGCGAAAGCTCCTTGCCGTCGTGCTTGGTATCAGGCCCAACGCCC
>JAFQNG010000092.1 GCA_017396005.1 Desulfovibrio sp. | reverse complement strand
CTTGGCCATGCCGCCAAAAAAATTGGAGCGGGAGACGGGATTTGAACCCGCGACTTCAACCTTGGCAAGGTTGCACTCTACCACTGAGTTACTCCCGCTCAACAAAAACAAAGTACTCTTTTCCACTGTTCCTGTCAAGTGATTAGGTAAAAATATTTAAGGACACTGCGTCTCGACATTTATGACACGTTTCAAGCCTTCAAACTGCGCTCGTAATTTGTTATTTTCCCCAATCTTATTTGTCCTCTGCATGTCATTTTTACCTTGACCTGACAGCCCCAACAATGCCCCTTGCAACACTTTTACCACCTGCGGGAACTGATCCACTTCCAGCGTACGCGGGTCCAGGCAAAAGCAATCCCGATCCAGACGACCCAGTAGTGGGGGCTCTGTATGCAGCAGAGCATTTTTCAAAGCAGAGGTACTGTTCTGGAGAGGCTTGAGACAAACTAGGCTGGTGGGCAGATCATATTGGGGAAAGGCCCCGCCGCCCACGCGGGAGACATCAGGCCGCACTGTGACAGAGCAGCTCTGCCCTAGGGCCTTGCGCAGACGGCCTGCCAGGATGCGGGCACGGCGCAGCAGCTCTTCAGATGACATGGTGATACGCTGCAGGGTTGGAATGCGCTCCCGTGCCTGTTGCGGATCAAGATAGAGGCGCAGGGTGGCTTCCAGCGCGGCAAGGCAGAGCTTATCACAACGCAGAGCCCTGGTCAGAGGATTCTTCTTCAGACGCTCTATGGCATTGCGCCGCCCGACAATGATACCTGCCTGAGGCCCGCCCAGAACCTTGTCTCCCGAAAAGGTCACAATGTCTGCCCCACCTGCCAGCACAGCGGGCACTGTGGGCTCACCGGGCAGACCAAAGGGGGAAAGATCCATAAAACTGCCGCTGCCCAGATCTTCCAGAAGCGGCAGGCCGTGTTCATGGGCCAGGGCTGCCAGCTCGGGCAAGGGCACAACACTGTGAAAACCCACAATACGGTAATTGGAGGTATGTACCCGCAGCAACGCGCGCGTGTGCTCGTTGATGGCCGCAGCATAATCCCTCAGATGCGTACGGTTAGTGGTGCCCACCTCGCACAAATGCGCGCCGCTCTTTTTCATGATATCAGGGATGCGGAAGCTCCCGCCTATCTCCACCAGCTCGCCGCGCGAAACAACAACCTCCCCTCCCCTGCAGAATTCGTCCAGCACCAGAAAGACGGCAGCGGCATTATTGTTGACTGCCAGAGCAGCCTCTGCCCCGCTCAGACGGCAGAGCAGATCCTCCACCAGCGTATGGCGACTACCGCGCCCCCCGCTCTGCAGATCCATCTCCAGATTGCTGTAGCCCGATGCTGCAAGAGACACAGCCTGCCGGGCTTCCCGGGCCAGAACAGAGCGCCCCAGATTGGTGTGCACTACCACGCCTGTAGCGTTGAGCACCTCCCGGAAACGGGGGCGCAAAGCAGAACGCACATGCTCCAGCAGCCGGGGCAAACTGACCTTAAGCGCAAGAGAGGCAGCATGGCAGCAATGGCCGGCGCGGATCTCCTGCCGCCGTGCATCCCAAAAATCCGTCACCAGGGCCCGCAGCAGAGGTCGCGGGGTTTGGGCCAGCATGGGGTCAGCAGCCGCAAGAGCTTCAAGGCATTGGTCTACAGCAGGAATGGCGCGAAAAAGTTCCTTCATAACGTGCGTATGGGCACATACCGACAGTTGTCAGCACGGGCCGCTCGTGCTAAAGGTTCTGAGTAATGCGGAGGCGTTTCGTCACCGGTGTGGCGCTTGGTCTTCAAAACCAATGAACGGTCGAGAGGTCGTTGGTAGGTTCGACTCCTATACGTCTCCGCCAGACGCAATTCTGTCCCTCAACGACCGCGATAGCGGCGCTGATCGCCCACGCGCACGGTTATTTGTGCATTGTCCATGTATTCCAGCAGGGCTATGAGGTATTTGCGGGACAGACCCAGTATCTGCTTGAGCCCTCCCACGTCCAGATTGTCATTACTGCCGAACCACTGCCGTACCTGTTCCAGAATGTCCTCAAGAGCTGCTGCATGGTAGTACAGGCCTTCCCGTATCTTGACCAATTCTCCCTCTTCGCACAACAGGCGCAGTACAGGCGCGGCCTCACGGGCGCTGACACCCAGTGCCTCCAGAACATCCTTGACATTGGGCGGAGCAAGACCAGCCTCTTTATGGGCTGTCAGCACCTTCTGCCTGAACCCGGCCTGATCTGCCGCCAACACCACCGTATGGCCGGCAAGGCGCAGACCATCGCCCTCCTGCACCAGCCTGCCCGTCTTGAGCAGCTGTTCCAGCACCTTATGGGTCAGCTTGGCAGGCAGAGTGCGCGCCCATCCTGCTGTTAGGGCATTACGCGAAAATGCCGGTTTGAGGGGATCTCTGGCGTGCATCTCTGCCGCGCGGCCAAGGCAGGCCTCCTGCAAAGCGTCAAATGCGGCACGACTGATCCAGCAACGGCCTTCTTTGTCAAAACAGAGCGCCTGCCCACGCGAAGCCAGAAGTTTCAGCCCACTGTCCAGGGCAGAAAGGCCCAAATCAGTCAGTACACGCAAGAGGGCTTCATTGGCTCCGTCCTGACCGCACAACTCCAGAACAGCATCCAGCAGAGCCGCATATGAGGCAGGGGCATTCTGAACAGGCGTGTGAGCCGAAGTCAGCCCTGTACACTGCCTGTACAAACTCTCCAGCCCGTGCAGCAGCTCCAGTTTGCGTGGCAGGAGCGGATCCTTACGCCGCAGTTCCGGCGGCAGAGGGCTGATGAGCAGCCCACCAGCCACGGTACGCAGAGGCACACAGGATCGCAAAACACAGTGATCCCCAATGACGCCCACCATATCTTCCTGAAAGCGCAGTTCAACCAGGGCACTTTCTCCAGGGGCAAGCCTGTCGCGGTCACGCAGGTGCAGGCGGGCCAGGCATTCACGCGTACCGTGATGAAAATGCATCTCCACACGCTGCCGCAGGGCGCGTGGGGCCGAAGGCAGACAGCTGAGGCGCAGCAGCCAGCGCCGTGAGGCGAACAGTTCTCCAGGCCTGGCCAGCACATGGCCGCGCTCTACATCAGCCACGTCCAGGCCCTGTATGTTGACAGCACAGCGCTGCCCTGCCTCCAGTACCTGCACTGTCTCACTGTGACGCTGCAGGCCGCGCACACGACAAGGACGGCCGGACGGCATGCAGCACAGCTCTGTACCGCTCTCCACTGTGCCGGCAATGACCGTGCCTGTCACCACTGTGCCGTGCCCCTTCATACTGAATACGCGGTCCACCGGCAAACGGAAAACAGTGCTGCTTCGCCGTGGCCGTAAAGAGGACGCCATCTGGAAGATATGCTGCCTGAGCGCATCCAGGCCCTGCCCTGTGAGTGTTGAAACCGGTAACAGGGGGGCATCTTCCAGAAAACTGCCCTTCAAGAACTGACGCACGTCTTCAGAGACCAGCTCCATCCATTCCGCATCCACCATATCGGTTTTGGTAAGAGCCACAAAACCCTGAGAAATGCCCAGGAGGGAGCATATCTCCAGATGTTCGCGTGTCTGCGGCATGACACCTTCGTCAGCGGCAATGACCAGCATGACGAAATCCACACCCGCAGCGCCGGCCACCATGTTTTTGACAAAACGCTCATGCCCAGGCACATCCACAATACCCAGACGCTCACCATTGGGCAGATCAGCCCAGGCAAAGCCCAGCTCTATGGTGATGCCGCGGCGCTTCTCTTCTTCCAAGCGGTCACAGTCTATGCCGGTGAGGGCACGCACCAGCGAGGTCTTGCCGTGATCGATATGTCCGGCTGTACCCAGAATGATTGACATGGCAGCCTCCTTGAATCTCCATGCTCACCAGCATACACAGGAGCATGGGGCAAGGTAAACAGGGGTTCAACGCAAAATCAGGGCCCTGCCATCGTCTCGTGCGGGCAGCACCTGCCCTACGTCACAGGCCAGATCGCCCCCCGCAAGCAGAAGAGCACAGGCTTCCGCCACCTGATGCGGTGGTACAGCCAGCAGGAGCCCGCCAGAGGTCTGGGCATCAAAGACTATGCTTTCCAGCGCTTCATCCACGCCCGGCTCTACCAGAGTGAAACATTGCCAATGCCTGCGGTTCAAATGGCTGCCTGCGGGTATGAGACCGTCACGCGCATATTCCAGCACACGGGGCAGCAGGGGCAGAGCCTGTGTGTCCAGGGCGATACTGACACCAGAGGCCAAGGCCATTTCCAGCGCATGGCCGCCAAGGCCAAAGCCGGTGATGTCGGTGGCAGCAGACAGGCGCAGACTGTGGATAACCCTGCCGCCCACACTGTTCAGCCTGCCGCAGACAGTAGTCAGGGCCTGTTCACTTTCCTCAGCGCCCTCCCAACGCGCCTTGGCCACTGTGGCCAGTATGCCTGTGCCCAGGGGCTTGGTCAGCAAGAGATGCTGGCCCGGCTTAAGACCATTGTTGACCGCCATATGCGCAGGATCAATGACGCCGGTGACAGCCAGACCGTATTTGAGCTCATCGTCCTGTACGGTATGGCCACCTGCCAGAACAGCCCCTGCCTCCAGCAGAGCCGACTGCCCACCCCGCAGGATATCTGCCAGAATGTGCTGTGCATCCTCTTCGGCCAGGGCCTGCGGAAAACAGGCAATATTCATGGCACACCAAGGTTCACCACCCATGGCGTAAATGTCAGACAAGGCATTGGCCGCTGCAATACGGCCAAAGGCAAAGGCATCGTTAACAATGGGCGTGAGTATATCCACACTCTGGACAATGGCCCGTCCCCCAGGCAGGTCCAGCACCACGGCGTCTTCGTTGCGTGCGCGCCCTGCCAGCACCCGCGCTTCCAGATGCGGAGGTGTGTCAGCGGCAATACCTTGCAAAAGGCGCTCCAAGGACCCTGGAGCCATCTTGGCCGCTCAGCCCGCAGCCCGGGCTTTTTCAAGAAGCTTCATCCTGCTCTGCCTCAGCTGTACATAGAGGTGGACTGAAAAGGCTCTGACCCGCTGCCTGCAGCAACTGTGGCAGACAGACAATAAGCTCACTGATCTGCGTGGCCGGGGTAGGCTGACACCGGGCTGCCAGCAGCCTGGCCGCCCGTGCTGCCCCCAGTATGGCACGGCACAGGGGCATACCCTCAGCCAGAAAGGCCGTTACCAGACCGGTGACGAGGTCGCCTGTCCCGCCGATGCACTCCATGGCAGGCACACAGGGCTCTGACACCGTTGCCAAGAGCCTGCCATCACAAACAATATGATCTGCTGCGGCCTTGATGACAAGATTGGGGGGGCAGTTGCCATGCGCCTGCGCACGCTGCAACAGCGCGGGCAGATCTCTGTCTTCAGCCAGCAGAAATCCTCTGGTATAAAAGGGATGCGGCGCCTTTTCATCAGCCAGAAAGGCCAGTTCGCCCAGATCAGGCGTAAACAGATCATAGGCATCGGCATAGCCGCTCATCTTGGCCACATACATATAGCCTGCGTCGGCCACAAGCAGAGGACGCCGGGCCAGAGCCTGCACCGCCAGCAGGACACGGTTGTGCCAGTCCACATCCGGGAAAAGATAGTGAAAGGTCAGCCCGTTCAGTCCCCCTACAGACATCGCCAGAGAGGCAAGATGCGTTTCCAGCCAGGCATAGGCCTCACGGCTGCCGTCACCCCTGCCCGTATCTCCGGCCAGCAGCAGAGCCGGCGGCCGCACCCCGCGCGTCATACAGGTCAAAATGGCTGTGGCAGCCAGAGCCGCTGTGCCCCGCTGCACCGGCAGCGTACGCCCGTCAGGCAAGTGCAGAGCATGCCCCTCCACACAGGGGGCTCGCTCCAGACCCTCCCGGCTCAAGGCAAAATCCACATCAGGCACTGTACCCACTATGAGCCACATGCGCGCAACCTCCGTAATTCTTCAAAGGCCTTTTGCAGACTGTAACAGCACAGTGTCTGCCCCAGAGCCAGGGGAGGTGGCGCCTCCTCCAGACGCAGACCGCACAGGCAGTGAGCCAGCCAGGGCACGTCCGGACAGCCGCCGCCGGAAATATTGACAATACGCCCGTCTGCCCTGTCAATGGTGATCTTCATATTGGCCGCACGCACCATAAGCCAGCCATCCAGCTGTCTGACCTGAAAAAGAGAAACAGGCTCCAACAGAACATCCTCGGCAGTGACGGTCTGTTCCGGCTCCAGGCCGTGTGCCGTGAGGCAGGTCAGCACTGCTGCCTGACGGAGCAGAGGGAAGACTACCACCATATCACACCCCGTACGCAACTGCGGTGGCGGCCCCTTGACCTCCACAGGAAAGCCCTCCTGACGCAAGAGGCGCTCAGCTCGGATCACATCGCCCGTGTGCGCGAAGACCAGCAGACCTCTGTCATTGAGGCCCTGGACAGCAGCATCCGCTTCTGCCGCATGACCGCTGCTCCGCTTTTGCAAGTACTGTTTAAGCGCCCGGCAAGTGCGAAACAGCCAGGAAGATCGCGCTTCCATATTCACCTTCTGTTATGATAACCCCATGGCTCCAGGCAGGTGCAGATACTGCCTGGAGCCAGACTAGAGATTTATGTCTTGACCATGTTCAAACGGGTCACGCCGTTTCCCTGATCTTCCTCTTCCACAGCAAAGCCCCTGTTGCGGGCCGCGCGGCTGACATTTTCGCGACTGGCATCATTATCCACCAGTACACTGTAGGGGCCATGGGGATTTTCCTTGACAGCATTGAGAAAAAGCAGCACCGGCTGGGGGCAGGAAAGACCGCAGCTATCAATAACGTGGGACATTACGCGCCTCGCTTGCAGTTGAAGAAACCGATAAGCAGACAAAGGGCCAGACCGCCCAAGGCTCCCGCTGCACCATGGGGACCAATGCCCGCACCACTGGAGGCCATGCCGAAGTTATGGGCCATGGCCGTGCCCACCAGAAGGCCTACTACAAAGACTGCAGCGTCATTATCCCCTTCGCCGGCCATGAAGAGCTGACGCCCGGGGCAACCACCGGCCAGGGCAAAGGCCAGACCGGCAGTGACCATGCCAAGGAAGTTCCAGAAATCATTGGGCTGGGCAATGGGCTGCCCCTCAAAACCCCAATGGAAGGAACCGAAAGCCACATTGAGTACGAAAGCCGCTGCCAGCATGGCCAGAAAACCCAGTGCCAGATGCCACTGATTAAAGAGGATGACATCCCGCATGGCCCCCATGGTGCAGAAACGGCTGCGCTGCGCCAACGCACCTACCAGCAGGCCCACCCCCAGAGAAAGCAGGAAGGGGGCATGCTGTGAACCAGGGCCTTTGATGGAGTAGAAAAGTACGCCACTCTTGTCCTGCCCGGGTATCTGCGGGTCCACAAGATATAGTATGAGCAGGCCCAGCATAATACCCGGCAGCACCAGGCCGGAGGCTTTGCCCTGACTCTGGCTGCGGCCCAGGGAAAACCCCATACGGAAGAAAAGAGTGCCAATGCCCACGCCCACAATAAGGCCAGCCAGACCAAAAAGGGCATGGGCATCACCGCCGGCCAGACGCAGAATAGCCCTCCAGGGGCAACCGAGAAAGACCAGTGCGCCTATGCCTGCTATGGCGCCCAACAAAAAGCGAATGATGGGGGAGGAGCCACCGCGCGGACGGTATTCTCTGAAGGCCATGGAGGCCAGAAAAGCCCCCAGCACCATGCCCAGTATTTCCGGCCTGAGATACTGGACAACCGCAGCCCGGTGCAGGCCCACAGCCCCGGCAATATCGCGGTTGAAGCAGACCACACAGATGCCCATATTGCCGGGATTGCCGGCATGCTGCAGCCAGACGGCCAGAGCCCCGAATATGAGGCCCACCACCGTGATCCCGGTTGTGGTGGAAAAGACGTTGGAGAGATGTTTCATGCTGCCTCCACGGTTTGCGGACATACGTCCGTTGAGGGGTCAATGCCCCTGATTGGCGGACCGGGGAGGGATTTATTCTGTTCAGACCGGACGACAGCCACACCCCTGTCCGCATACGCTCCACGACGTGAAGCCGTTTGCGTCATGTCAGGTATGGCGATAATACATGCTCTTGCTCCGAGGATATGCCTGTAAAGGCCGGTG
This sequence comes from Desulfovibrio sp., assembly GCA_017396005.1. Lineage (GTDB taxonomy): Bacteria > Desulfobacterota > Desulfovibrionia > Desulfovibrionales > Desulfovibrionaceae > Desulfovibrio. The sequence continues at coordinate 15,551 of JAFQNG010000092.1, read as the reverse complement.
TTCAAAAAGGTCAGTATGGGCGTATGCCCTTCCCGCCTGAACGGTGTGGCAGAGCAGGCGGAAGGGCGTTGTATTCCTATGCCAGTCCTCTGCCCGGCCAGCGGCATGAGGTCTGTATTCGACCGTCTCGCCGCATGAGACAGCAGGAGCAGCCCGGCAAAGAATCTGCCAGGGCCAGAGCTTCCCGTGGCGGCATGACAGCAAGCGCCGTGGCCAGGCCATCGGCCATGGAGCCGTCAGGCGCGGCAACACTGACACCTGCCAGATCACTGCCCTGTCCTGTGGAAGGATTGAGCAGATGACTGCGCCGACCTGCCGCGTCATAAACCATCTCATAAACGCCTGACGTGGCCAGGGCCAGCCCCTGAGCAGGCATATCCAGCACCTGCGGATAGCGGCCCTTCTTGTGGGGATCTTCCACAGCCACACGCCAGGGCCCTGAGACCTTACTGCCGCGTGCCACCATGTCACCGCCGGCGTCCACCAGATGATCAGGACAGCCGGCGTCAGTAAGACAGTGCGACATGGCCTGCGCCACATGGCCCTTGGCAATACCGTCCAGGGTCAGCCCCATACCGCTGCGGTGCAGGCGCAGAGTCTGACCAGACATGTGCAGATGTTCGGCCCCTACCAGATCCAGAGCGGCACGCAGGTCCTGCATGTCTGGCTGTTTGCCTGTCTGACGGGCTGTTTCAAGCGTTCTGATCAGGGGCAGTACCGTCATGTCAAAGGCCCCGTGCGTGAAGCGGTGCAGGCTGAGTGCACGATCAAGAAGCGATGTCAGCTGCGGTGGGGCATCCTCCAACCTGCCTGAAGCATTGAGTACGCCCAGCGGACTTCCCTCCGCAAAACGGGTGAAATGGCGCTCCAAGGCACGTCCAAGGGCAAAGGCCCTGGCCATGGCCTCCCGGGCACGGGCCGTGTCAGTATGAGCAACGCTGATGCTGACCATGGTGCCCATGAAGAGCATGGTCTGACGGCACACCGCCACTGAGGCTGCGGCCTGCACAGGGGTCAGCACCGGCGCAAGACCAGTGACCAGCATGCCGCCCCCCAGAAGCACGGCCCGCATGAATTGACGACGATTATAGGTATTGGGCATGACTTCCTCGTCAGGCTTGGGTTTGGGGCTGCTGTTCAGACGCTGCTATAGCGTCCGCAGAGGCTGTGGGGCGCACATTGGTATAGCGCAGAATACGTCTGGGACAGCCCTTGACACAGGCCTCCTCGCAGGACGGGCCAAAAGAGAGGCACAGACCCGGATCAATGGTGATACGGTTATCCTTGAGCGTGATGGCCTTGGCCGGACAGGTCTTGACGCACTTGGTGCACTTGATACAGCCCACGCCGCAGACATCGCTTACCGCGCGCAGCTTATCACGCGTATTGCAGTAGACTGCCACGCGCGCCCGCTGCGGGGTAAGTTCCAATATGCCGCGCGGACAGGCTGACACGCAGGTACCACAGCCTGTGCATTTGTTGCGGTCCACACGCACCATGTCATCGTGTATCTCCATGGCTGCAAAGGGGCATACCTGAGCACAGTCCCCATAGCCCAGACAGGAATGGGCGCACACCTCTGTGCCTCCGCGCAACAGGGCTGCTGCCGCACAGGAGGGCATGCCCTGATAGGCATAGCGCAGAGCCACATTGCCGGCCCTCTTGTCACAGCGACGCAGGGCATAGAGAGGCTCGGCCTCAGCCACGGTTTTACCGGTGAGCTCACCAACGGCAATACTGACATCAGGACCGCCGGCACAACACCTGTTGGCCGGGATGGCAGGGTCATTGACCACAGCTGTGGCATAGCCCTCACAGCCGGCAAAACCGCAGCCACCACAGTTGGCGCCGGGCAGAGCCTCCATGACAGCTTCCACGCGGGGGTCTTCCTTGACATAGAAGACGTGTGATGCCACGGCCAGGATGATGGAAGCCACAAGGCCAAGGGCAAACAGGGACAGAATGGAAACAAAAACCATAATGCTAACCTCGGCTGAAAAGCAGTGCTATCCCATACCCTTGAAGCCCATGAAGGCCAGTGACATGAGCCCGGCCATGATCAGGGCAATGGGGGTGCCGGCCATGACCTTGGGAAGGCGACAGGTATCCAGGCGTTCACGAATGCCCGCCATGAGCAGCAGGGCAAGGGTAAAGCCCAGGCCATAGGCCAGTCCCCAGACCAGACCTTCCAGCAAATCATAGCCTTCGCGCTGTACCAGGATGGCCACACCCATGACAGCACAGTTGGTGGTGATGAGCGGCAGAAAGATACCAAGCGCCGCATAAAGGGGCGGCACGGCCTTTTTCAGGAACATTTCCACAAACTGCACCAGAGCCGCAATGACCACAATGAAGATGATGGTCTGCAAATAGCCCAGCCCATACGGATCGAGCACGAATTTCTGCATGAGCCAGGTGAACAGGGTGGCCAGCAGGGTAACGAAGATGACCGCTCCGCCCATGCCCAGAGCCACGCTCTTCTCCTTGGAGCAGCCCAGGTAGGGACAGTTGCCCAGGTACTGGGCCAGAACAATATTGTTGACAAAGATGGCAGAAACGAAAATGGCAAAGATATCCATACACTACCCCTGACGGCACTGAGTGTCTGCCGAAGCGCAGGCCTGGCAGGATCCGCAGCCCTGCTTCAGGGCTTCGGGTTCATGACCTGTACGCTGCGCCTGCCAGATATTGATCATATTCATGCCGGCCAGAATGAGCCCCAGACAGATAAAGGCCCCTGGCGCCTGCACCATGATGCTCAGAGGCTCAAAGCCTTCCCACATGACACTTTTGCCGAACCAGGTACCATTCCCCAGTATCTCACGGATGGAGCCCAGAAAGGTCAGGGAAAGGGTGAAGCCCAGGCCCATGCCCAGTCCGTCGGCAACTGAGGCGGCTATGCCATTCTTGGCGGCAAAGGCTTCTGCCCGGCCCAGAATAATGCAGTTCACCACAATAAGGGGCACGAAAATGCCAAGCTGCTGATAAAGCGGATAGGCATAGGCCTGCATGAGCAGTTCCACTGCCACCACCAGCGAGGCCGCAATGACAATGAAGCAGGCAATACGCACTTTTTTGGGGATGATGGTTCGCACCATGGAGATGATCATATTGGACAGCACCAGCACAAAAATAACCGCCATACCCATGCCCAACCCGTTGTCAGCAGAGTTGGTGACAGCCAGGGTGGGACACAGACCCAGCAGCAGTCTGAAGGGCGGCAGCTCTTTCCAGAGGCCCTTGGTAAAATCCTGCATAACGCTCATGCTTATTCCCCCTGGCGGTGTTTGGGGCTGCCCGAGACGGCGGATGTCGCCTCACCGGACCATGCCTTGACGATTTCAGGCTTGAGGCGGGCATAGAGCACAGCGGCCTTGTTGACAGCCTCCACCACACCCACAGACGAAATGGTGGCCCCAGAGATAGCGTCTATGCTGCCCCCCTGCGCCGAAAGAGCTGCAGGTGCTTTCAGGCCAGAAAACTGTCCGGTAAAATCTGCCTCAGCCACACGCATGCCCAGCCCCGGCGTTTCCTTGAGTGTGGTGGTGCCGATAGCCGCCACAGTATCGTCAGCCATGTTGAAGCCCACCATGACACCCATGTCACCGCCATAGCCCTTGCCTTTCTCTTCAAGTGCCACACCCAGCAAACTGCCGTCCTTGAAGGCTGGGAAAACGGTCACACGCGCCCCGTCCAGATCAAAGACACGTCTGTCAGCAATGAGAGAATTATCCGTATCCGTAAAAACTCTGGCCAGTGCCGGCCCCTGCACATAGGTCAGCACCTGTTCCTCAATACGCGGGGCCGTGACTATCTTGAGATAGGAAAGCACGAAACCCGACAACGCACAGAGCAGGGAGAGCACCAGCACCATTCGCAACATACCTACCATGCTCATCGTCCTCCAAAGGGTTTGGGACGAATCATGTCCAGAAACGGGGTCAGCATATTCGCCAGCAGGACGGCAAATGGCACTCCGTCCACATAGATGCCATACTTGCGTATGATGAAGGTCAGGCCACCGCCTATGAGCCCGTAGAGAAACATGGGCAGTGGTCTAACAGGCGCATTGGCTGTCTCTGTAATAAGAAAAAAGCCTCCCAGTATGATCGAGCCCGTACAAAGGTGGAAAAAGGGCGAAGCATTGAGTGAAGGATCCACCATAAAACACAGAGCAGCAGGGGCCATGGCACCCAGAAAGAAACCCAGAGCAATCTGCCAGCGTATAATGCCGCGCAACGCCAAAAAGGAGCCACCCAGCAGCAGGGCACCTGCCTGGCTTGCCCCCAGGCCGCCGATCTGCTGCCCCAGCAGCAGATCCATCAGAGAGATGTCGGCCACTGCTTCTGCGCCAAAATATTTGAGGCGTGTCAGCGGGTCAGTGAAGTCTGTAGTCAGCTGCATGGCATTGGGATCCATGAACAGCGGGAAGGAGACAAAGAGGACTGCCCAGCCCACCAAGGGGGTATTGACCGGATTGGCCCCCAAGCCACCAAAAGCCATCTTGCCCAGAGTAATAGCCACGGTCGCAGCCAGCATGACCAGCCACCACGGCGCCGCCGCAGGCAGAAGAAAGGCCAGAAGAAGTCCAGTGACAACAGCTGTAAAATCATCAACACTGCAATCACGTCCCATGGCCCGTTGGCAGAGAGCCTCTACAGCAACAGCCGTGGACACGCAAAGGGCCATGACGCGCAGAGCGGGCAGACCCCAGTTCCACACGGCCATGACGATGGCCGGAGCAAGACCGACCAGCATGTAAAGGCTTGTCTGGCGTATGGTGCGCCCGCAATGCCAGTACGGCGGAGCACTCATGGCCAATAGCACGGATGTGGAGCCTGACATCATTTACCTCCCTCGGCGGCACTTGCCGCATCAATGCTTTTGGCTCGGGGTTTCAATTCCTGCAGGGGCGCCTCAGCACCGCTCAGACCCAGCTTGTGCTTGGACAGACGTATGTACTGCAGCACAGGCCGCCTGGCCAGACAGACATAGCCACACAAACCACACTCCAGACAGCATTCGATATGTTCTGCTCGATTACGCTCGTGCAGGGCGAACTCGGCATAGCGGCTGAGCATGGAAGGTGTGAGCCGAGCCGGGCAGATGAGCGTACAGGCCCCGCAGTTGATACAGGGGCTGTGGCCTTCCATAGGGGGGATGGTACCTGCCTCCACTACAAAGACACCTGTGGAACCCTTGGTCACGCTGCGGTCGAGTTTGTCCAGGCTTTCGCCGCGCAGCGGTCCGCCACGTACGAGAGTGTCGCCGCTTTTCAGCTGTATATTGGCAAAATCCAGCAGTTCACCGATGGTACTGCCCTCCTTGACAATATAGTTACCGGAATGCCGCAGACTGCCGATGGTGACCACCGTCTCTATGAGCGGCAGACCGGTACAGGCCACCTGTCCAAGGCTCCAGAGATTGTGCAGGCCCACTATGCCCACGCCCTCGGGATTTTCCCTGCCTGTGACAGCCTTGATGACCAGCGCATTGACACTGGCTGGATACTGCGCTGGAACACCCACTACAGTGACATCATGCCGCTGCAGACGCATGGCACTGGGCACAGCCAGGATGATATCTCTGGCCGGTGAAAGGCGACGCAGCACTTCCAAGGCCACCTTGAGATTGTCGGCATGGCTCAGGAGCATGGGCTCGGCCCAGGTCACGCCAGGGTCTGGGTTGAGAGCGTTGATGATGAGAGTTTCACAGTCCTGCCCCAGAGAACGTGTATTGAGGCCCAGACCCTTGAGAATGACCGCCAGATCCCTGCCCTGCTCCGTGAGCGTCAGCAGGTCGGTCTTCTGCTGTTTTGCTTCGTGAGCAGCCTGACGCAGGTCATCGTCCGGCTCAACAGCATCAACAAAGATGCTGCGCTCGGTAATATCAGTAATACGCCCGAAGATGGGGGCAAAAGCATCGCCCTTAAGGGGAGATGGGTGTACAGCCAGGCGCATGCGCGGATAGACCATGACTTTTTTGGCTACGCCCTCTACCAGCTTGAACCCCTCTCGGTTCAGGCGCACCCGGCGCGGCTCAGGCCCCATACCGAAACGCTGCGTCACCCCGTAAAGCAAATGGAACCGAGGGTCGCTCAACATCTGAAATGCTTCTTTCATGCCCGCCTCACTTGCTGGTATGGCATTGCGCGCACTGTTTTTTGCCGTGGGGGCCCTTATTGAGTCTCGCGTGGCAGCCCATGCACAGCTCGTGATAGGCGTCCATACTGCCCAACATCAGCTTTTGCGGCGCTTCCTTATGGCAAACGGCACAGTCGGTATAGTTGGGGTCAAGGCTGATGCGCCCCGCTGCCGGAATCTTGTCCCTTGTGTTCACCTTGTCATGACAGGTGATACAGCCCCTGGCACCTCTGGCAAAGAGGTCGTCATGACATGTCATGCAGCGGGCATGAACAGCATCGGCCATATTGGGTGGCACTCCCTGATCTGCCTTCCTGCCCGTAGGCATGCCCTGCTCATGGCAGTCAGCACAATTCTGCGGTTCCGGCTCAATGTCAGTATTTTCATGGTGACAGAAACGGCAGTCCACGCCAATTTCCTGATGATGCCTGTCATGCCCCCATTTTTTGCGCTTCAGTTCATAATGGTGGCAGGTGGCACAAGAAGCATTGTCAGTAGTGGCCGTGACGTGATTTTTCTTGAAGGCAGCATCAAATACAACGCCGTGGCAGCTTTTGCAGGGGCGCACGTCTTCACGGGCTTCTCGGCTTTCATGATGACAGGTCTCACAGGGTATCTTCAGCTTGTCCGCGTGCTCAGCGTGCTGAAAAACCACAGCTCCGCCTGTATTCTCCATAAGAATGCGCCTGGGTACTTTTTCCTTATGCTCGGGGAGCATATACCCTGCAAGAGCAAGAAGAGCCAGGATGCCTGCAACGAGGGTGACGGGCAAGTAACGCTTTTGCAATGATGCACCTCTCCACTATGATATTTTGCTGTCGACATGAACCCATGCTGTGCAAAGCAACAGCTTTAAGGATTATCTTTGACCTCTGCAGAAACAGCATTGGTATCAGCCTATCAAAAAAATTATTTGAAAGAAAGGGGGTGAACAAAATTTTTAGCTGCTCTATTTTTCACGAGCAGAACACACGGATATAATATACTGTGTTTGCCATATCAGAACTGATTGATCAACCAATGAATATTAAAAAACAGACAACATGAATGGCAATTGTTATAAATAGATTTAATAATTTTACTATGAAGCTCATTAATAATAATTATATCAAGTAAAAATATTATCCTTTGAGCATTTTTATATATATCATCAACTCTTTTCTTGATGATACTCCAAGCTTTGCGTATATATTTTTATTATGTGATTTAACTGTATGAATAGAGATACAGAGCGTGTCTGCAATTTTTTGAGATGAAAAATCTTCAAGATATAGATTAAAGACAAGACGCTCTGCAGGACTTAGTTTTTTTATATTATCCTTAAATATATAAAAACCAGACATATCAACATGAGTAGTATGTGTATTATTTACATTTTTATTATTAAGATATTTTATGAGACTATCTATCTCAACTATATTTGTTTGCGATGTAGATCCATTTTTTACAGCATTTATACTGTTCAATAATGTATTTATATATCTTCTACTCAATAAATAACTTACAAGTAAAGCTATAAAAATAAATATAATACATGACAATATTGCTTTTATATAATAATTCTTAATTATTATATTATAATCGCGTTCAGGAATAAGATATGCTATACTCCATTCGTCTCCAGGAAAAAGAGGAGAAAGTGTAATGGGAATTTCCATTCCTACAAATACACTAGCATTTGAAATAAAACGCTTGAGACCATCCGAAATATTTTCGATACGCAAGGGTGCGGCATCCAGGCCCGCATAGTATCCTGACACAGTTCCGCTTTCCAGCCCTGTAGCAGGTAAAATCCAGCCATTCTTGTGTCGTGCCACCAAACCGATCGCACGTTCATTACCGCCATTTCCCACCAGATGAGCAAGCTTGAAGTACATACTGCTGATCTCAAGCCCACAAACACCATAGAACTCACCGTTGCTTCCCACCATGGGCACACATAAGAGCATCATGGTTTCCCAGGTGCCAGGTAATTTTATCCTGGGTGAAAAGAAAAAAGATTCTTCATAATGTGCAGAGGCATGATCCTTAAGTTTTTTATAAAAAGGAAGATTTTTCAGTGAAAATTCCAATTCCCATTTATTATGAATAAAGTGGCTGTTCTGCGTTCCGATACGGGCTATACCACGAAGCCAGACCATCTCATGATTATCAGGCGTTGGTGTTCTAAGATTCATCAGCTTCAGATACATACCTGAACGAGAATTTTCAGAATTCGGCAAGTTTGTATTGACTGTTGTATCAAAAATTATAAAGGACCCACTACAGGGAGCAAAAATCATAGTTCTATAGAGTATATCATATACTTTACATTGCAGTTTTTTTATTAATTCCTGATTATTAGCAATATGTGCAAAAGATATATTTTTACTTTTTAAAAGTTTTTCAATTTCAACAACTGCCATTTTAGAAAAACGAATACCGTGAGCAGCTGTATTATTAAAATATGATTTAATAGTATGATTATACCTTCTCAACCCTTTTTCTATCTCAGATTTAATAGTTTCATCAGGAAGAGGGAAAATATCTACAAACAGTACTAAAAAAAATAAACATACCACTAAAATAATAATTAGCAGAGAAAGATATGTCTGCAGACGGAACCTGAGGCTTTGATGATAAAGACAATAATATATGTGAGCAAAAATTTTTTGTAAAAAACACATATTAAAATATATTTATTTCATTATTTCAACAAATTCAGACATCATAATTTCTTCAATATTTTCAGGAGGTAATTTGTTTTTATACAAATCTCTAAATTTTTTTAAAATTTTGTGTTGCGATTTATTAAATTTTTTTTCTATCGCACCATACTCTGTAAAGTATGGTGGAATACAAAAATGATATTTGTTGTATATTTTATTTACTGCTGTGTATAATTCTTTTTCTTTTTCATGATTTATTGGTATGTTTTTCTTATCCATAAAATCTTTATAAGCATCTATTTTTACAGGTAAATATCCAGCAGAAACAACAAAAGGCACATTTATATCAGTATTTGTAAGCCATTCTGCAAATACAGTTGCAGCATATTCTTTTTTTGGATCACCTGAACAAACAGCAAGACCCGATCCTCGCTGTATTGCCAGAAATTGCGCATTCTTGAAATTCGGTACTGGACGTATTTTCAGACGCAAAGGTTTTCGCGTATTGTCCGGAAGGGTCATAAAATCTTTATAATAGAGTATAGATGCGCTGGATTCAATACCACAGAGGGTTTCTCCGGTCAGCATGGCTGTTGTGGCATAACCATCCATCAGGCAAATATGACCAGCCACGGCTGCTCTGGCCAGCATCTTCCAAATCTTCTGAAAGTGAGGGTCTGTCAGATCAAGATGTTCGTCCTGCAGAAAACTCCCCCCAAAAGCCACTGTATTCAGGAGAAAATAGTGCAGCCAGTCATCGTGCTTAAAAAAGGCCTTGCCCCCCGACCACTGGTAATAAGCTTCGGCAGTCTTGAAAAGGCCCTCCCATGTATCAAGACTCTCATAGCCGATACCAGTATCTTTGGAAAACTCCTCAAAAATCGTACCATTCACAAAAAGAGCGCTGGTGGACTTGGCAACAGGGAGAATAACAAGCCTGCCATCTATAGAACCCTCGTTGAGAAACTCTGGTACATATTGATCCAGCCTCTCCGGACTTATCTGACTGCGCCAGTCCAGCAGTCGTTCAGGCCCTACAGCTAGCGCATCTCTGGGATACGCCATAAACATGTCCGGCAGTGCGCCTGCCCCGGGCCAGCCTCGGGCAGCCGCTACCAGGGGAGCATGAATAGAAGATGTGGTGAATGTGGACGTGACATTGATAATGATGCCTTTTTCACGCCCCAGCGTTCGATTAAAACGGGTAATGAGATCATTCATGGGAGAATCAGCTACGCTCCCATAGACATGCCAGAATGTCAGGGTCACGGGTCTGTCTGGATCGAGCAAGGGCTGTTCACAGGCAGCAAGCAGTATCGGCAGGATGAACAGCATAATTATGATGCGCCGCCAGGAAGATCCCATGAATCACCCCTCACTCTCAATCAGCCAGCGAGGAGAGCTGGCCGAGCAGATCGTCATCGGTACGGATGGAAACGAGAGAAGACATGATACCCTCCTTGGAAGAATACAGGTATTTGTTTATATTACACCTTGTCAAGAGGGAGGGAAATTAACCTTGATTCTTATTTCTGAAACATACCTGACATATACACGAAGGCGGACAGAATAATAACGCTGAAACAAAAAGCAGGGATACGACTCTACAAGTATGCCGTATCCCAGCTTTTGATTTTTCGCTCTCTGATACTATCTGATCCGAGTGATGCGCCCTGTCTGTATGGTCGTCAACGGTGTATGCTTGCGAAGGAGAGAAGTCACAAATAACATGGGCAGTATAGCTGAACGAATCTTTCTGCCTATCATGACTTTCTCATCAGGTGTACAGCAGGTTACGTACGCTACTTTGTATCGCTCCCGGACCAGTAGGTCGGGTCAGCCACCATATTCCAGAAGCGCTCAATATCCACATCCAGCACGATGCGCATTTCCTGACAACCCTTGGGTGCAAACTTGGGATAGGCCAGCGATTGACCATAAGACAGGCCGGTCTGATCATTGATGTCCACCCGCTGTCGCACTTCCCTGGTAATCAGGGTTGGGTCAATGATGGCCGCTGCCACCAGCACATCCCAAACATAGTGGGTAAAGGCAGGGTCTTTTGCAAACATCTGCCCCACAAAGGTACCATGCAGCATTGCAGACATGGGGCCTGCGCCAAGAATACGTAAAAGCCGGTCAAAGTGTTCCTTACGGAAGACGACTTTTTCACAGACATCCAACCCAAAGACGATCTGCTCTTTAAAGGGCGTACGTACAGCTATTTTGGCAGCTTCCGGATCGAACCACCAGTTGAATTCGGCCGCAGGCGTCACATTGCCAGGCTGGAAAAACGCACCGCCCATATAGATAACCCGTTTGATCAGGGGAATAATGTCAGGCGCCTTGCGTACCGCCATGGCAAGATTGCCGCATGGCCCTATGGCGGCAATGCTCACCTGCCCCGGATTGGCGCGTACCGTATCAATGATGAAATCCACTGCGTGCTGCTTGACGGGGGCAAACGTGGGTTCTTTAGCATAACGTGCACGGTAAAACGCCTGCCAGCTGACTGGCTGCTTGAGGCCGAAGGAGCCCAGCCAGGCATCATGCCCCATGCCCTGCGTCATGCGCTCCACTTCAAAAAGCTCATGGCGCTGAGGACGAAACGGATAGGCAAGACCCATGGACACTGGTATGTCCGTACGGCCCAAGAGCTCCAGTTGACGGATGGTATAGGCCGTGCCCTCTTCCACCCAGGAATTACCAGACAGGGTGGTTATGCCCAGTAATTCCACCTTTGGGGAATTGGCCAGCATGACCATGGCCACGCCGTCATCAAAGAACTCCACCATATCGGTGTCGAGTAGCACCTTTTCCCGCTCCGCTGCATAGGCATTGGTGGGGAGCAGCAAAACTGCCAGAACAAGAAGCGTATAAAGACTTTGAACGTGCATACGGCCCCCTGTTCACGAGGCCACAGGGGACTGTTCAGCAGCCTTGCTGCCACGCCCCTTGAGATAGAGCAGAATGATGAGCACCAACGCAACGCCCAGCATGGCCCCGCCAATGGCAGGCCGGAAACGCAACCAGGCAATGGAAATTATGATAAGTGACCAGGCCGCACCCAGCAGTGTGCAGACAAGGCCGGCACCCGCACCCACGATGGAACCCAGCAGGGGGATGACACTGGCCAGCACTGCCAGAGGGGCCACCAGCATCTTCAGGCCTATGATGACCAGCAGTGCGCCGCCTGCACGGAAAATCCAGGTCATGGTCGCATTGCTGCTGTGCTTGGAACCGTACATATTTTCCACGCTCACCCTGCCCATGGTCAGTGCACTCACCCTTTCGCCGTTGCTCGCATAGTAGGGCTCGAACGTGCTGCCATTAACCTTGGCAAGAATGCTGATATCAGCGGGCATGACCTTCCTGAAGGTGACGCGCATGTCACCCACGGCAGGTGATGCAGGTGATGGGCCTATATAGATGGTGCTGCCATCGCTGACAACATCAATGGGCTGCAGACCAGACATATAGCCGCCACCACTGGTGGCCGCAAAACCGCCCAGCACCCTGCTAGGCTGCTGCCTGCGTCCCACCTGCAGCTGCTTCTTCAGGTTTTCGCGCACATCCGGGGCCAGCTCGATCCGTACGGGCTCATATCTGCTCATAGAGCTGACAAGAAAGTCGGGCAGGCGGTATGCGCCAAAGGAAACATTAGCAGCACGCAGGGTATTGTCCTCCAGCGACATATGCACACTGTTGGCATAGCGTTCTGCCCCTCCCGGTTCCTTGAAGCTGGAGGAATCCACAGGAGAACCCACCCACTGCTTGCTGTAGGTATAGGTAGTGACAGTTTCTTCGCCACCACCCAGCTTCTGACGCTTTTCCTGTCTGCTTTCCTCAACCCACTGATAGTATTCCACATTGCGCTGCAGGGCGATGGCCCGCTCTCCTATGCCAAAGACAGGATCCTGCAAGACATCCTGTGTGTCGGCAAAGCCCGAAGCATGGATGAGTTTGCCATTAAGAGCCGGGTCAACCCTGCTGATGTCGCTGACCTTCTGTGTCACCGACTGCGCCTCGTTGAGGGCATCACGGGTGGCCACAAAATCCCCTTCATTCCACCACAGCAGAACAGTACCGGCAATCAGCAGCACAAGGCCGATGCCCATGCCGGAAAAGGAACTCCCCAGACGTGAAAACCAGCTGGTAGTCGTCGTTTCTGTGTAGGCCATACAGATCTCCTCCTCTTTGGATATGTTCTACACTATCGGTAAATATCCCTTGATGGTATCACCCCAAGGATGAAAAACGGGCTTTTCCATAAAAATCAATGCACTGTATGGCCTTTCTGCCGGTTTCATGCCGCATGGTACCGGGCCGCAGCCTGCAGGACTGTACAAATTCCTTCACAGAGTGATACCCTTTTTTGATGAAAAAAGATATACTGCCGCAAAAAGGTCGCAGGCAGGCAGAGGCATGATGCCTGACTATGCCTGTGGCGCAGCAAAGGAGTTGAGCTGATGAAATGGAATCTGATTCTGGCCGGAACACTCACCGGCTGCCTGCTTGCCAGCCCGGCACTGGCTGAACCTTCTGTCGAGCTGGACGACAGCACCTTCTCCATCACCGAGGCGGTAAATGATCAGGTGCTTGCCCAGATCAAGGCTGACATGGGCAAGGTCGAAAACATGGCTGAACTGGCCTTTGAGCTGGAAGACATCAGCAATGAGGATCTTGCCAAAATCTGCGGGCTCTATCCGCAGATGGTCAGCCTGAATGTCGACAGTGAAAAGGTTACCGATCTTTCTCCGCTTGCCAGGCTGACCAAGCTCACTGAGCTCCAGCTGGATGTCAAGGCTGCCGATTTTTCTCCTCTCAAGGGCCTGACAGGCCTGACCAGCCTCAAGGCTGACTCGGCAAACATGGGGCCGGACCTCTCGTGGATGAGCGGTATGAACAAGCTGGAAAAGATCGAGATCTTATCTGAGGCAGCTCTTTCCCTCAAAGGTCTGCCCGCACTGCCGCAACTGGAAGAAGTCATGGTCAGTGCAAAGATTGATGACCTCAGTCCGCTGGCAGAGGCCATGCCCGCTTTGACCAGTGTCAGCTTTAGAGGGGCCACCATTGCCGACCTCTCCCCTTTGGCCAAACTGCCATTGCTGACAGAAGTGGACCTCTATGGTGCGACAGTAAAGGACTTTTCTCCTCTGGCAGCTTGCCCCAAACTGGAAAAACTCACCTATTACGGTACAGAAGGTGCCGACTACAGCACCCTGGGCAAGCTCACCCAGGTTACTGAGCTGAACGGCGGCCTGACCAAGATGAATTCTATCAGCTGGGTGGCCGGCCTGCCCAATCTGCGCGTCTTTGACGTCTTTGCCGAATATGTGACCGATTACAGCCCGCTCAGCAAGAGCAAGGTGGAAGAATTCCAGGTCTGGAACATGCGCGCTCCTGTGGGTGATGTGGCGGCCATCGGCCAGACCGTCAGCCTCAGAAAACTGACCTTCTGGGATGTGGAAGGCGCCAGCAACAGCAAGTCTCTGGCTGCTCTGATCAATCTGGAAAGGATAACCATTCAGGGGTATAACAAGAAAGGCGGTGAAGCCTTTGACTTGAATGCCGCCGCCAAATGGGACAAAGTAAAAAAAGCTGCATTTGAAGACGCAACGTTCATCAACAGTGATGGGCTGACCGGGATGAAGGCCATAGAAGATTTGCGCATCTGCAAGGCCAATCTGAAGGCCGAAAAGGGCCTCAGCCTGGCCTTTGTGGGCAAGCTCGGCACACTGAGAAATCTGCACATTGACCAGTGCAAGATCAGCAATCCTGAAGCTCTGGCCCAATGTACGAATCTGACCAATGTGCGTATCACCAAGACCGAGGGTATGACCAGCCTGGCCCCGCTGCACAAGCTGCCCAATCTGAAGCGCGTAACCGTGAGCAAGGGAGTATACCCCGAAGCAGAACTGAAGGGCTTTGGCCCCAATGTCAGGGTTGTGCAGAATTAGGGCGGTTTTCAAACGTCGAACAGAGGCCGGCCTGTCTCATACAGGCCGGCCCTTTCCCCTGATATCAGCAGGAGGAGAGCATGACTGTCTGCCGTACTGCCTGGATGAGCCTGATAGGCTTTCTGATTTCCGTCTTTTCCCCCGATGTCTCTCCTGCTGCCACTCGGCAAACAAGGTTCTCGCTGAACGGATCAGCCTGTGCTTCAAAATTCAAGCAGCTCCAGTGATCCATCCATACCACTTTCCTGTATGGCAAACTGCCGCTGTGTGCCATCGGCTTCACGATAGGCAATGCCATACTGGGGCATGCTCTCAAAAAAGTTCATACCAAGTAGCAGCGGTTGTTCGGGCATCAGGGAGGGGCGGCTGTGCAGCGTATGCGTTTTGAAGCGCATCTTGCCCGCATCGTCCACGCCTTCAAACTCCAGCCTGAGTACTTGCAGGTCCTGTACGGGACGCCTGGGCAGCAGGACAATACTGACCTGGGGTGCAGCCCCATGCAGCGCAAGGCTTTCATACTGCGTACCGGACGGCAGATCTCTGGCCCAAACCACGCCAAGGGCTGTCTCCTGCACATAATCGCCACTGGCAGGCTCGCTTACTGTTACGGACTGAACCTGCCAGCCAAGAGGGGCACTCGCATCCTGCACAAGCAGTACACGCAGCCAGGCGCACAGGGTCAGTGCTTCCGTTTCAGTGTCATCCAGGCAGAGAATATCCCCTGTAACCACAACGCCCCCCGCTGCGTCGGCAGTGATGCCCGTTGTTGCTGCACGACATATGCGTGGCCCATCAGCCAT
>JAFQNG010000091.1 GCA_017396005.1 Desulfovibrio sp. | reverse complement strand
GGCTTAACAAGTTTAAAAAGATAATAACCAGATGGGATTGGTGTTGTGAACGTTTCACAGCTTTGGTCCACCTTGCCTTTTCTATGATTCTACTGAGAAGAATTATTAAAATTAACCACTAATTATGAAATGAGTTCTAATAAGTTCCTGTTGAGTTCCATGGATGGAGATCAAGAGCTGGTGGATTTCATCTGGAGACTGCTTGGATATGGTCTCATAACTGAACGCCAGGATCATGTTTTCATCATCATGTGGGGTGAGCATGGTCGTAACGGCAAGGATACATTGATCAAATTGGTGACGCATGTATTGGGGCAAACTCTTTCAGGAGATGTGCAGGTAGAAATGTTTCTTCAGATGCAACAGGCACGCAACAGCTCCTCCCCTTCACCAGACGTTCTTGCTCTGCGCGGGATGGCGATCGCCTGGATCAATGAAGCAGAAGAGGGGCAAAGGTTTGCTTTGTCCAAACTCAAGAAACTCACTGGTGGTGGCCACATCACCGCAAGAGGTCTGCTGGACAAGCTCCAAACAACCTGGATTCAAACACATTTGCCCATCATGACTACTAATGAGCTGCCAAAGGCCAAGGCAGATGATGCTGCTTTCTGGCAACGTGCTATTCTCATCAAATGGCCTTTATCTTTTGTAGATAACCCGGAACAGTCTTATGAAAGACCAGCAATAAAAGGGCTGTTTGAAAAGGTAAAAGCAGAAGCAAAAGGTGTACTAGTACGCATGGTAAAGGGAAGTATGGAATACCTTCGAGATGGATTGAATGTTCCGGATAAAGTTCGTGAATGGACAAAGGAACAACGTGCACATTGGGATGATGTGGGAATGTTTATTCATGAATGGTGTATCATGGAATCTTTCCAGGAAAATCCTGACAATTATAAAACACGAATATCAGCGACAGATCTGCATGAATGCTTTTGTATCTGGTATGCCATGAATCGTGATAAACGATTCAGCGTGTCAGCAAAAAAATTTGCTGAAATGCTGAACAAGAAGAATATTCCTTCAAAGCGAAGCAATGGCACCTATCGGCTGGGAATAATGCTGAACAGTGAAGGCGAAAAGGCTTTGTCCGATGCACGCGTCAGGCAGTGATCTGTCCGCATCCGTCCAGGCTTTTTGGGGGCTAACCATATAGAAAAACAGGATTTTTGTATTTTTGGACAGATGGACAGATCACATACCTATATCCCCGCGTCACGGGCGCATGTGCACGGGTGCGCGTTATATCACGCTATCTATCTGTCCAACTGTCCATTTAGTATAAAAATTAAATGAAAATAAATAGTTAGATCAAAAATACTACGGACAG
Source organism: Desulfovibrio sp. (assembly GCA_017396005.1). GTDB lineage: Bacteria > Desulfobacterota > Desulfovibrionia > Desulfovibrionales > Desulfovibrionaceae > Desulfovibrio. The sequence continues at coordinate 11,844 of JAFQNG010000091.1, read as the reverse complement.
GTGTGGACAGATGCAACTCCTCGACTTTTACAAGGCCCGTTTTGGCACGGCAGTGAAGCGCCAGGGCAACGGCTGGAACGGCCCCTGTCCCTTGTGCGGCGGTGAGCCTGGTAAGTCAGACCGCTTTGTCGTCTGGCCAGAACGCTCGGAAAGCCTGGGTGAAACCTGCGCCTCCAAGGGCATCAACGGCATCTGGGCATGCAGGCAGTGCGGGGCCAGCGGCGACACCATTGCCTACCTGATGAAGGTGGACGGCCTGGATTTCAAGGCCGCTTTGGCTGAGCTGGGCATCGAGGGCGGGCGGCCTGTCTATCGCCAGCGCCGTGCCCCGTCCGAACCCCGTTCATCCTCTGCCTGGGAGCCGCGCCAGTGGTCACTCCCGACCCTCACATGGTCAGACTACGCGGCCAAGCTCCAGGCTGAGGCTGAAGAGCGTATCTGGCAGCAGGATCAGGCCCTGCACTGGCTGGCTACCCGCGGCATCGATGCACAGGCTGTGAGGGCCTACCGCATCGGCTACCTGTCGGCTGAAGGCAGTAAGTATCCTGGACGGTGGCGGGCTCGCGCTGCCCTGGGTCTGGAACCGCGTACCGGTGATGACGGCAAGGTGCGGGAAAAGATTTTCATCCCTCGCGGTATCGTCATCCCGACCATCGCGGCTGACGGGCGCGTGATGAATCTGCGGATCAGGCGGCATCGTGAGGATCTGCGCGAGCACAGCCCCAAGTACCTGGAGCTGGAAGGCTCGTGCAGGGCTCCTCTCCTTCTGCGCTCCAGCGGGCAGCCAGCCCTGGCCGCCTACTTCGTCACCGAGGCCGAGCTGGACGCCATGCTCATCCACCACAGCTCCGGGGGCGTGGTGGGGGCCCTGGCTGTGCGCACCAACCGGGGTAAGCCTGACGCGTCTGCCCACAGGCTGCTGCGGGAATGTGTCCGCGTCTGTATTGCCCTGGACTATGACGACGCCGGGGCTGAAGGCGTGGATTTCTGGGAAAAGACCTATGCATCAGCCCTGCGCTGGCCAACGCCAGAGGGCAAGGACCCCGGCGATGCCTTCAGGCTGGGGGTGGACATGCGTGAGTGGATAGCCGCTGCCCTGCCTGCGTCCATTGCTCTGCCAAAAAGTACGGACCTGCATGGGGATAGTCTATCATGCCCTGCCACATCCGAGCAAGTCCAAGAGCAGAATGGACAGATGGACCCTTTGCCGTCTGGTCAGATGAATTGGGGGGGAGGGGCCGCGCCAGAGAATTCTGGAAAACCTTCAAAGGAAAAGAACAGACGGAAGCGTACCAGCAGCGTTGGGAGGCCGGACATCAAGCGGGCTTCCAAGGGATATTTCACTCCGCAGGAGTATGAGGCCATTGTGGCCGCACTGCCTTCTTACCTTTCCTTCACAGACATCTATCTTGATGCATGTTCGGTCTGGCTTGAGTGGCGATCTGTACCCGTCACGTTTGTGAAATTGTGGGGTACTGACGGCAGGTGCACAGGCTTTGAATGGTGTGTGGATGAAGACTGGCGGGGGCGTTTTCCCCAGCGGTACACAGATTTTCAGCGCTGCGTCCATCAGTTTTGGAGTGTGCATCACTGGCTTTTGTCCTTGCACTCAGACTCAGAAATCACAGCTGACAATTTCTTTCATATCTGGGGGTAACCATGAGCGATTTTGAACAGATGAATTCGACCCTGGGCACACTAAGCAGCCGATTGTACGGCGATGACTTCCGGCTTTTGGTGGTACAGCCTTCCTCTCTGGTTATTCTGGCCAAGAATGCCCGTGTTTTTGACAAGGGCACCTTCCAGCAGCTCACGGCCAATATCCGGCAGGATGGCCGCCTGTCCAGTGTGCCGCTGTGCTGGCGTCAACCTGACGGCAGCCTTGAGGTCTTGTCTGGCAACCATCGGGTGCAGGCCGCCATTGAGGCCGGAGTGGAGCAGATTCTTGTCATGGTCATTGAGTGCGACATCCCCAAGGCCCGGCGCATCGCCATACAGCTTTCTCATAATGCCCTGGTGGGTTCGGATGACCCTACCATCCTGGCTGAACTCTGGGCTGAGATAGATGACATTGAGGCCAAACTCTATGCCGGTCTGTCAGAAGAGCAGGCCCGCAAGCTGGAAAAGATAGACCTTGTGGGCTTCACCACGCCGCAAATCTTCACCCGCACTATATCTCTGGCTTTCATCGACACAGAAATGGCCCATTTCAACGATGTGCTGGAGCAGCTTTCGCATCTGCCGGTGGATGAGGTGCGCGTAGCCGCACTGGCTGATTTTGACCGATTCTTTGCTGCCCTGGAAGGGGTGAAGCAGCGTTTTGACATGCGCAACAATTCCCTGGCCATCCTCAAGATGTGCGAATTGTGCGAGCAGGCTCTTGCCCAGCAGGCAGAAGGGGGTGCGGCATGAGCTTCATTGGGGCTGTCAGTGCGTCAGTACGCAAGGTGTTGGCTCAATATGCCGGGGATGTGCGCCTGACGCCGCTCATCATCGGTGCTGGCAACTTCACCGTGCCGTCAGTTTTGCGTACTGGCGGCTATGTGGGGCGCATCAAGGCCTGTGATGTGACGCTCTATACCTCGGCCCTTGGGGCATATCTTGGCGGCTGGGATCTGGAGCTGCGCGAGCGCGAAGATTGCCCAGATTTGCTCAAAGGCCTGCTGCGTACCGGCAGCGCACTGGAAAAGGCCGCTTCCATCAGTCTTTTGCTGGGTCTGCGTGAGGTCTGGCAGGGCAAAAACGCTTTTCAGGTTCGCTTTGTGGAGCAGTACAGACACTGCTGGGATGCTCTCATGGAGAAAACCTGTGCTAATCTGGAGCGCTACCGTCAGCATATAGGCTCTATCGACTATCAGGCCCGTGACGGTTTTGAACTCCTGGAGGCCTGCGATTCTGACCGGCATACGGTCTTTGCCTTTCCGCCCACCTACAAGGCCGGCTATGAAAAGCTGGAGGCTCTCCTGCGGGCCGCTGTGGAGTGGCCACAGCCTGCATACAGGGAGATGACCGACAAAAGCCTGGAGCTGTATGAGCAGATCGCCCGCTTTGGCAGCTACTATGTGGTGCTGGAAAAGGATCTGCCCGAAGTCTATGCCATCCTGGGCAAGCCCAGCGCTGTTCTGCCGCGCGGTCGCGGTCGCACAACCTACATCATTGCCCGCCATGCTCCAACAGTGGTGGTGCGGGCCTTTGCCAAGACAGCACCTGTCGGCCCCATCTGGTCAGACAGTGCTCCGGTGACAGGCAGGGAGTTGCCCGGTTTTGCACCTATCAACCGCGCACAGTCCCTGCGTTTGAACCAGCTCTATCTTGCCCGCCGTATCGACTACTACGATGGGGGCGTGGATGCCTGCATCGTACTGACCCTTGATGGCAAGGTCATCGGCAAGGCCGATTTTTTCAAGCAACAGGGCACACAGTGGAAACTGCCCGACAACTCGGACGGCCCAGACTGCATCTACATCATGTGTGATCTGGCGGTGGCCTCGACCTGTGAGAAGCGTCTGGCCAAGCTGGTGCTCCTGCTCCTGTCCAGTGTTGAGGTACGGGACTGGCTCAATGCCAGGCTCAATATGCGCCTTGGCTGGGCCATAACCACGGCGTTCAGTGCAGGCCCGGTCAGCATGAAGTACCGAGGTGTTTTTAAACTCTATAACCGCAAACAGAACAAGCAAACAGGCCAGTATGCGCTCAATTATTATGTAAAATTTGAGCATACACTGGGAGAAAACTATGCAATATGGCAAAAAAAATATCGTAAGATATCGTAAATATTTACAAAATTATTGCTAATAGAGGTAAAAATGATATCATTGTTCTATGTTGGAGATACATACAAGCACAGGAGTTCCCATGACCCCCGCACAAAGAAAGAGGCTGTCGGGTATCATGCGTGGCGCATGGTCTCTGGCCCGTTATGGGGCCAGACGTTTTGGCGGAAGGGCCTTTCTTTATTTCGCCATTTCCCTGCGTCTTGTCTGGCAGGAGGAGAAGAAGCCCAGAAATATCTGGCGGCCCGGAGTAGGCAAGCAGTTTGTGCTGCCTTTTCTGGAAATGCAGTCTCAGGTTATCCGCGGGCAGTTCTGCCTGCCGGGAGTCAGCAAATAAAAATGGCGGTAGTGCCACCTACCGCCCAAGTAGCGTCGGAGCCATCTCCAGAAGCCACGATTCTCAGATATGATGGCTCTGACGCTGTAAAAAGTCAAGGAGGCATCATGGCTATCACACAGCGCGAACTGCGCAGGATCGAAAAAGAGTGCAGGGAAGAAGCCCGTGAGATCATCAGGCAGGAATACGCCATCTATGACGAGATCTGGTATGGTCGCATCCGTCTCACCCCTGCCGTGGAAGAACACGGTAAAGAGGTAGTGAAGGATCTCATCCGTATCATGCCCAATCTGCTTGTCCGCAATGAGTTTGCCTGCCCGCTGGATCTGGTGGCCGATCGTTATGGTTTTGAAACTACTTCAGCCCTCATTGACTATCTGCTGGCCTATACGCCGCGCGGCCCCAAGGAAGAACGGCTTTTTGAAAAGCTGCTCACCGAGCGTCTTGCGGCCTATGTGGCCGCCGACAATGTGGACGACGTTCCCTTTTAGAGGTGCTTATGATTCAGACATCCTACTTCAGCAGCAAGGCTCCGCGTGAGCGCAAGGTGTCCATAGCCAAATGGCCACCGCGCAACTGGAAAGGCCCGCAGGCCAATCAGCTGGCCCCCACTGATCCCAGAGCCAGTGACTGGGCAGCCGCCTACCGGCGCGATCTTCTCATCCGCTTCCCCATGCCTTCGGATTTGAGGCGTTATCTGGAGGAGTGGGAGAGCAAAGTACCTGACCCTATTTTCTGCTGCTATGAGGCAGACGCCAACCAGTGCCATCGCAGGGTGCTGGCGGCCTTCATTCAGGAGCAGCTCAACTGGCATGTGCCCGAATGGGGCAGCAGCAGGCAGCAACAGGCCAGCCTGTTCTGAAAAAGGCGGGAGCGCATGGGCGGCCAGGCCCACACGCTCCCTGGGTTGGAGGGGAGAGGCCCCAACAACACATAAGCGAGCCTATCCCCTCCGTTTGGAAAAATCAACGGAGGGACCATGAACGCAATCAATGGTCGGGACTGAAACCCCGCGCTCCTAGGGTGCGGGTCAGCCGGAGTGACTATGCCGGGAAAACCGGAACAGAACGTGGAGGACCTCGTTGCCAGAAGTGCCAGCACAGATGTGCAGGTGCTTTTGACAGCCAAGGAAAACGCCAAGCGCGCTGCCCTGGATGAACCTTCACAGGCCAACCTTGCCGCCCTGGACCGCGCCTCCAAGATGTTGGAGAGCGCAATGCAGGCGACAACAAGTTTGAAAGACTGGCGGGCCGTACTGGCCTATGTGGAAGAACAGGGGCGCAAGCTCGGCAAGACCAAGTTCTTTGAAGACGTGAAGCTGGGTCGGCTCAGAAAACAGACTGACGGCACGTTTCGGCGGCGTGATGTGGACCGCTATCTGGTCACCCTCCCTGTACTTGGCACGTCCGATGTGGTGGCCGAACGTGCGGCAGACCGCCAGCGCCGCAAGGAAGAGCAGGAGATACGGCGCATCAAGGCCATAGCCGACAAGGAGGAGTTCCTGCTGGAGGTGCGGCGGGGCGCGTACATCCCCAAGGATCAGGTGCATCAGGAGCTGGCCGCTCGCGCCGTGACCCTGGCCGCCGGTCTCAAGACGGCCTTTGAGGCCCACAGTCTGGATCTCATCGACACTGTGGAGGGCAACCCCAAGAAGTCTGTGGCCCTGACCGGCAAACTGGAGACCATGCTGGAAGAAGCCCTCAATGAGTACAGCCGGGAAATGGAATTTGAAGTGACCTTTGCAGCCGAAAGCGACAAGGAAGCAACAGGAGATAGTGATGAGTGAACATACTATCCGTAACTGCCCGTGGTGTAACTCAGAAGCAGCCTTACTGGATTTTGAACATCCCGACAAAGGGCGCTCTTATTATGTTTCATGCAGCACATGTCATGCTTCCGGGCCGGAAGATACTTCTCCTGATGTAGTTGTAGAAAAGTGGAATTCCCTCCCAAGGAGGGAGCAGCCTCAGGAACAGTTTTGGCAAAGTGTACCGACTCCAATACGCAAGGGGGACTATGCAGGCAAATTTATACGTCTGTCGGAGCAGCCCCCTGCTAATCACGCCTATTACAAGCAATATCTACCGAAGCCTGATTCTGTTGTAAGAATCGCTCGACGATTGAACGCCTACGAAACAATGGGAACATCGGAAGATATTTCTTCATGGGGTAAGGTACGGGCTTTGAAGCTGGAGTACAAATGCCCAACCTGCAATTTTACCCATAGATGTTACATTCCCGAAAACTGGATAGATGATGGCAAGGCGGTCTTTGTGGGAAATTGTCAATATCCCGATAATTTCTAACGCGGAGAACAAATGCCTCAGCTTGAACTCTGCCCAGCTCCCCGGCAGGAGGCCCGGCGCCGTGTGGCGCTTGGGGCCTCTCTGCCGTCATGGTTGCCGCCCGCTGTGGCGGCTGCACTGCGTGAACGTCTCAAGGCCGGGCCACTGGTCTTCAGTTTTTCGGCGGGCGAACGCAAGATCATGAAACGGCGCATGCCCATAGCCGTGAGCCAGTGGGCCGAAAAGTATCGTGTGGTGGAGCTGTCCAGCATACCGGGGCGCTGGAAGAATATCTTCACCCCCTACCTTGAGGGCATCATGAACGCTATGGGGACGCCTGGTGTGGAGACCGTCATTATCTGCAAGTCACCGCAGACAGGCGGGTCCGAGGCAGGCCACAACTTCGTGGGCTGGTGCATAGACCGTTGTCCCGGTCCTGTGCTCTACGTCTTCCCGGATGAGAATACGGCCCGCGAAAATGCCAAGGACCGCATCATCCCCATGATACAGGGCTCCCCACGTCTGCGCACCTACATGACCGGCTATGGCGATGACGCCAGTTCCCTGCGTATCAACCTGACCCACATGCCCATCTATCTGGGCTGGTCCGGTTCGCCCTCGCGCCTGGGCAATAAGCCCATCCGCACTCTCATTCTGGATGAGCTGGACAAGTACAAGGATCCCAAGAACGAGGCCTCTTCTGAGGCCCTCTCAGAAAAGCGCACCACAACATGGCGCAGCCGCAAGCATATCGTAAAGATTTCCACGCCCACCACGCCCGAAGCCCCCATATGGCGGGCCTTCACCGAAGAGGCACAGGCCCGCTTTGACTACCATGTGCGCTGCCCGCATTGTGGCATCTTTCAGCTCATGCTCTTTGAGCGTATTGCCTGGCCAGGCAAGGGCACGGATCAGGAGCCTGATGCCGAAGACGTGCTGGCCCGGCGGCTGGCCACCTATTCGTGCGAGCACTGCGGCGCTGTATGGGATGACAATGACCGCGACAGGGCCGTGCGCGGCGGCGAATGGCGCGAGCGAAAGAGCGGGCGTACCCTTGAGGCCATACTCTCCTCCATGCCCCCGCAAAAAGTGGGCTTTCATATCCCGGCATGGCTTTCCTTCTTTGTGTCGCTCTCTGAAGTGGCGTGGGCAGCCCTCAAGTACAGGCAGACAGGCCGTATCGCTGACCTCAAGGAATTACAGAATCAGTACAAGGCCGAACCCTGGATGCAGGAACATGCCTCGCGCCATGAAGATGCCGTGTTGGCCCTTTGCGATGACAGGCCGCGTGGTGCAGTGCCCGGCCCGGTGGACGGAGAGGATCGCATCTCCTGCCTCCTGGCCGGGGTGGACACGCAGAAGGGCTATTTCCGCTACATCATCCGAGCCTTTGGCTTTGGCGAAATGGAAGAGTCCTGGCTGGTGCAGTGCGGTTCTGCCGATTCTCTGGAAGCCCTGGATGCCATACTCTGGCGCAATGTCTATACCGATGCCCAGGGCCGTGAATATGTAGTGAAGGCTGCCATGATCGACGCTATGGGCGGGCGTACTGCCGAGATATACCGCTATGCCGTCAGACACCGTGGCCGCGTCCTACCGTGGAAGGGCGAACGGGCCATGTCTACACCCTATACGCCAACCCCGCAGGAATACTACCCGGACACCAGGGGCAACAAGGTCAAGATACCGGGCGGCATCAATCTGTGGCGTTGCGACACCACCTTTTTCAAGAACGATCTGGCGTATAAACTCTCCATCCATGCAGAGGATCCGGGCGCTTTCCACCTGCACAGCAATGCCAGGGGCGAGCTGGAGGAATACGCCCGTGAGATGTGTGCCGAGGTCTATGACGATGAAGGACAGGCCTGGGTGAATCCGCACGGCAGACCAAATCACTATTGGGACTGCGAGGTCATGTGCAAGGCTCTGGCCTACATTCTGGACGTGCGCAAGACGCGGCATCCCTCGCAGCGCAGGAAGAACCGCAAGAAGGAGATCCTGCGCGGGGATGGCAGCAGCGTGAGCAGTCGTTTCGGCGACTACAGGAGGTGATATGGAAGATGTCCTCAGTGAAAGCGAACGGGGCGCACGTCTCAACTGGCGGCAGGCCTGCGACATCTTGGGGTGTGGCAAAGATTTCTTCTATCGACTTGTCAATGACGGGACATTGCCAGCTTACAGAGCACAGGGCAGCAGACGTGGCCTCTGGGTCTATGAGACAGACTGCCACAGTCTGGTAAAGCGCATCGGCAGACCATGCCCGACAGATGGGGCAAAATCATGAGCGAAAAGCGCAAAAAATTTGCCGTATTTTGCCTCAAACTCAAGGCAAAACGTATCAAGGTGGAGCTCTTTGACGCCGATCAGTGGGCTGACGGCGAGCCGGAATGCGTCCGCGCCCGCATTGACGGTCGCTGGCATGATACCCCTGACGGCTCCCGCCTCTGGCTGGATGCTGAGGATGTGGCTCGGCTCATCCAATCCCTTTTGTTGGAAGACGGCCAGCTACCAGCGCCTCCCCCTGTGCCGGAGCGTCCTGTGCTGCGCTATGCCCAGCCAGTGTCTCTGCCCTGCGGGCCATACACCAGCAAAGGTGAACCTCTGGGCATGGAGCGGGGCCGTATACTCTCGGAGGATGCGGTTTTGGGCCATGACGGGCGATGGTATGTGGTGGTGGGCGGCGTGACCCGCCGAACCTGCCTGGAGGCCTATGATAACCTGAGAGTTATTTCTGGGCAGCATTGAGACTTGCGCCATGCTTCAAAAAAGGTTAAAAGTTACATTGCCTCATTAGGGGAGAAAGCCATGGCCATACTGAGCGATAAAAATCTGATTGACGCTATCGAAAAAAAAATAATTTCCATTGAACCGCTTGACGCCAACAATATCCAGCCAGGCAGTATAGACCTCACACTGCATAATATTATTGAGGTGTTCAGCCCCCCTGGAAAATGGGATGTTGGAGCTATATCAAAAGAGCAGCTCAGGTCATATACGCAGGAAATAGATATTTCTGATGGATATGATCTTGAGCCTGGTGCTTTTGTAACAGGCTATTCGGCGGAAAAAATCAAACTTAGCTCCTTTGTAACTGGTAGAATTTTTAACAGAAATAGTATTGTTAAGTGTGGCATCAATGCGGCGTTAAGTGCATTTATTACGCCGGGATTTTTTGGTAGGAAGGTCATTGTAATTCATAACTTTGGGAATGTGCCTGTTACAATACGGAGTGGTATACGTATTTGCCAGCTTGAAATAAGTGAGCTGGGGCAAGGAGCAATACGAAAGTTTGATGATCGTCACGATTTGAGTAAGTTCAATAATGATATTTTTCCTGAAAACAGGATGTATCAATATACACCATCTGATACTTCTTTATCTGACTTTTTGAATGAATGTATAAAATCTGCGGCAAGGAGGTAATATGGTATCTCCTGACCAGCATAGATTGCGCTTGAAAGAATTTTTAAAGCAGAGAGTAGAGTTTTATAGGAGTATCTATAGACAGGTAGCTGAAGCAAAAGTTGAGTCTATTTCAGCGATTACAGAGAATAGGCCAAGCATTGATGATTATATAATTAATAATAGTGAGATAATAGAAAAAGAAACAGATAAGGTTCTTGACAAATTCTGTGCTGAGATAATTCCAGGCAAGCAGTATAGATATATATTTACGCAAATTAGTCTGTTCTCAATATTTTTGCTGCCTGCAATATATCCTCTGTCACGCTATGCAATTATATTATGGAGAGAGCCTGATTTTAAACTTTTAGAATTTTCATTTTGTATTGTCAGTATTTTGCTTTTGCTGACGATAATTTGTGCTTCAGCAGTCTCAGTATTCATGTCGAGCTCTGTGCCTAAGAAATAAAAACCCGATAAAAAATTTTTTCTTGATATAAACGCCCCGAAGACACCATCCTCCGGGGCAGTCTGTTTATACAGCCTGACATCCCCCTTGACATCTGCCCCCCCTTCATGCTTTCATATCCCCACGGTGCCTAAGAACACCTTCCAAGACGGTCGTCACCCCGTGAGAGTGGCATTTTTTACGCCCGCACACCAGAAAAGTGCTGGCGATACTCTGCCTGTTTAGGCCGGGAGTGGGCTAATACAAGACCCGTCAGGGGAATATGCCCGCCGTTTCTTGGACGGTTCTTAGCTCCCGGCCTTTTTGCGTTTTGTGAAAGGCCCATAAGAAAATCCAAGAGGTGCCTTATGTCTGATTCTTCTAAGCATGTCCTGGAACTGACCAGAGAATTGGTCGATTTGACCAAGGCTGTGAGGGAACTTCAGTCCAATCAGAGCAGACTGCTGCTCAACTTTCTGGAACTGCGCGATACCGTAGCCGCCCTGAAAGGGCAGGCTGTGCCCCTGCCAGAACCTCTTTCTCCCATCTTGCGTGGCCAGTGCGTCATCACGCCCTTCCCCAGGGGGGTGGGCCATGCCTGAAACACAGCGTGAAGTGCCCCTGTGCTATCCCGTATGGCGTCACGCCCACAGGCGTGACCCGCATATGGCTGCCATCCGCGCCATCCTGCGTGAAAACGCTCATGACCTGGACCGCGCAGCCCGGCTCATAGCTACAGTGCTGCACATGGCCAGAAACGAAGCCGCACACAAGACGGATTTGCCGGCCACTGCTCCGGCGCAATAGTTCGGCATACGCCGAGCGCCGCCGGGGCACATCCGTACAGACGGGTGAAGAGGGGAGAGGCCTGCCCCGGCGGTATTGGGGCTTGCACAATGCCACGAAAAACCCTAAACTGAAAACGAAGCGGGGGGTTGCACCCCCGTCCCGCCGGGGCAACCCCCCGGAGTTTACTGGAAACTCGCAGAAGGCCCCCTGGGGATGGAACAGCAATCCGCCCAGAGGGCCTTCTGCTATCCGCCGAAGTGGCGGATGGACAGGTGCAGGAAAACCGCTTAGAGTTTTGTAGAGGCTGTAGTATGGAGAAACTCAAGCGCATTGCGGACATCCTCGAAAAACTGGGTGTAGCCGGAATTGCCCTTGCTATTTATCAGGATAAATCCCAAAATCTTGGCTGGGCTATCTTGGCTCTTGCATTAAGCATCTATCTCACGAGGCGGGAAAAATGACGACAACGTGGATTATCTATGCTGTTCTGGTCGTGTCCCTTGGTATTTATGGCCTTCTGCTCAAAAGAAAGCTGAACTGACCAATGATATATACGCCCCGAAGGATACCAACCTTCGGGGCAGTCTGTTTATACAGCCTGACATCCCCCTTGACATCCGCCCCCCTTCATGCTTTCATAAGCCCACGGTGCCTAAGAACACCTTCACAGACGGTCGTCACCCCGTGAGAGTGGCATTTTTTGCGTCCGCACACCAGAAAAGTGCTGGCGTTACTCTGCCTGTACAGGCCGGGAGTGGGCTAATACAAGACCCGTAAGGGGAATATGCCCGCCGTTCACGGACGGTTTTG
>JAFQNG010000090.1 GCA_017396005.1 Desulfovibrio sp. | reverse complement strand
TTGGATATGGATTTTTTTTGCTACCGTCAATGATTTTCCAGAAAATTTTCCATACTGGAGTCTGCAAGCGTGATCCGTCTGCGTGACATCTGCAAAAGCTACAAGGCAACGGGCAACCGCCGCCGTATCATCCTTGACCATCTGGATGTGGACTTTGTGCCGGGCGTCAATGTGGGCATATTGGGAAGGAATGGTGCGGGCAAGTCTACCCTCATGCGCATTATCGGGGGGGCTGCCTTTCCTGATTCCGGCACGATTGAGCGTACCAGCCGTATTTCCTGGCCTATTGGTTTTTCGGGTTGCTTTCATGGCAGCCTGACAGGGCGGGCCAATTTGCGTTTCGTTTGCCGCATCTATGGCGCGGACATTAAGGAAGTGACCCAGTTCGTGGAAGACTTCTCCGAGCTTGGCGATTACATGGATATGCCTGTGAAGAGCTATTCCTCCGGCATGGCTGCCAAGCTGGCCTTTGGTCTGAGTATGGCCATAAGCTTTGACTTTTACCTGATAGATGAACTGACCGCCGTGGGGGATGCCTCGTTTCGGGCCAAGAGTACCAAGGTGTTTAACGAGCGCAAGAAACAGTCTACATTGATAGTGGTTTCACACAGTATCAGTACCATCAAACAGCATTGTGATGTGGCCGGAGTGCTGCATGATGGTAAGATTATCTTTTATGATAAGATAGATGATGCCGTGGTCTTTTATGAAAAGATTTGCCGGGAAGCCCCGGTACTGCGTTTTATCTGATTGAATCCATTTTGGGGGAAAGATGCGATATATGAGAGCGTTGGCCATGCTGGCGGGGCTGGCTTGTGCTGCCTGTGCGCCGCAGCACAAGCAGGGGGGAACGGTGGATACCTTGGAAGCAGCTCCGCTTTCGCCGGATGCGGCCCTGGCTCAATTCATCGGAGAGAGCCTACCGGGCAGCAGTGCCAGCTTCAGCCAGACGCGGCTGGGCAGCGGCCCAGTGGTGGTGACCGTGGGCAAGAGCTATACCTCGGCCCTGAACCAGCCCTGCCGACAGGCACGGGCCGTGACCAATGGCTTGCCGCGCAATCTGGCTGCCTGTCAGCAGACGGACGGGAAGTGGGAACTTGCGCCGGATATTTTTGCTGACGGGGTGTTTTAGGTGGCTGACGAGAACAAGCAAACGCCTGTCGCGCCCGCAAAGCCAGCGGCTGCACCTGCGAAACCCGCAGCTCCGGCTCAAGCTGTAACTCCCCAAGCTACACCAGCTACTCCGAAGTCTGCGAAACCAGCTACCCCCGTACAGGCTCCTGCATCTGTGCCCAAACCCACGCCTCAGGGAGCCAAGCCAGCAGCCCCAGCAAAACCAGCGTCGCCACAGGCGGCTCCTGCTGCTGCCCCCAAGCCTGCGACCCCGCAGACGGGCACACCTGTGGCTAAACCTGCTCCGGCACCCAATAAGGCTGCTCCGGCCCAGCCTGTACAACCGACCCCTTCGGCTGTTGCGTCGCTGACTATGCCTAAAGAGCCTGAAGCAGCATTGCCGCTGACAGGTATAGCCCGTCTGCGCTATCAGGCAACCAGCTTGCTTTCCGCCTTTCTGAGTCCTAAAGGCCTGGCCAAACGCCTGATCACGGCCCTTGTGCTGCTGCCGGGCCTGCTGGTTTTTCTGTACCTCTCGCTCTGGGCTTCGGATATGTATATATCCGAGGCCAAGTTTGCCGTGCGTGGGCAGAATGCTGCCCCGGCCATGGATGCCCTGAGTTCGCTCTTTCGGGTGACCACGTCCACACAGAGCGATTCCTATATCGTGCTCAACTACATCACCTCGCTGGATATGTGCAATAAGCTGGATGCCAAACTGCATCTGCGCGCCCATTACAGCAACAGGGCCAATGACATCTGGTTTCGGCTCTGGAAACATCCCACGCAGGACGAGATACGCGACTACTGGCAATGGGCTACCACAGTGGCCTATGACCCGGACACGGGGATTTTATCAGTAGAAGTCAAGGCTTTCAGCGCGGACATGGCGCACAAGATATGCCAAGGGATTTTGGAAAACAGTGAAGCTCTGGTCAATGCCATGAACCAGCGGGCGCGGGCTGACGCCATCTCGCAGGCACAGCTGGAGGTCAACAGGGCAGAAGAGCGCATCCGCAAGGCACAGGCTGCCATGCGCGCCTACCGTGAACGCACCATAATACTGGACCCGCAGGCCGTAGCAACAGGCCTGTACGGCGTGGTCAATGAGCTGGAAGCCTCTGTCACCAAAACAACGGCAGAGCTGGCCGAGGCATTGACCTTCATGAAGGGCGACAGCCCGCGTGTGGTGCAACTGCGCAACCGCCTTGAAGTACTGCAGAAACAACTGGAAGCGGAAAAACAACGACTGGCAGGCGACCTCAAACAGGATGTGCCCCTGAGCGCCCTGGTCAGCGAGTTCCAGAGCCTGGCCCTGGAAGAGGAGTTCGCGCAAAAACAGCTGACCTCGGCCATGGCCTCGCTGGAGGCTGCCCGTGTACAGGCTGACGCGCAGTCCCTGTACATCGAGGCTTTCGAGCGGCCTGCATTGCCGGACGAATCGCTCTATCCGCGGCCCGTCTACTTTACCTTTATCTTCATGGTCACGGCCCTGCTGCTTCTGGGGCTGGTCTCTCTGATCATTGCTGCCGTGCGTGAACATGCGGGGTTCTGATGATGACACGACTGTATAGCTGCATTGCCCTTATCTGTCTGCTGCTGGCTGCCGCACCTGCGGGTGCTGTCAGCTCATCCACGGCCTCGCGTCAGGCCCTCATGGGCGGCCTGGCTGACGGGGTGAACGGCCAGGCCGCCCAGGCCACGGCCCGGCCTGCCATCGATGCTGATGCTGTCATGCCACAGGCACGGCAGGGCGCAGGCATGCAGCCCGGCCAACTGCAGGAGCAACGATCCCCGTACAGCCCGGTACAGCGGGCCTCTCTGCCCAGGGTAGAGCCTGCGCCCATCAGCGCGCCGCCGGCCTGGGCACAAAGCCCGTACCCGGCCAATGCCATGGAAGGCCTGCAACCCTTCGGGGCATCGCTCTTTCTGGGCAACTTTGCCGGAACCTGGCATGACGGCCTGCAGGCCCAGTACCTCATCCGGCCGGGAGACCGCATACTGGTGCGCGTCTGGGGGGCCTTCAGCTTCGAGGGCGTACTGGCTGTGGACCAGCAGGGCAATATCTTCCTGCCAGAGGTGGGGCCCATTGCCGTGGGCGGGGTGAGCCACGCATCCTTGCAACGGGCCGTGCAGTCGCAGATCAGCAGTGTCTTTACCCAGAATGTGGAAGTCTACACCAATCTCATGAGCAGCCAGCCTGTGGCTGTCTTCGTGACAGGCAATGTGCTGCGGCCGGGCCGCTATGCCGGGGGGCCGGGAGACAGCATACTTTACTATCTGGACAGGGCAGGCGGTATCGTGGCCGAACGTGGCTCCTACCGCCATGTGCAGGTCAAACGGCGTAACCGCGTCATTGCTGACATAGACCTTTACCAGTTCCTGCTCAGCGGTGTGCTGCCTGCTGTGCGGCTGGAAGACGGTGATGTCATACTGGTGGACAAGCGCGGGGCCGGGGTGGCTGCCCTGGGCCTCATCCGCCAGCCTGCCCGCTATGAGTTCAAAAGCAAGGGCATTGACGGTGCCGGCCTGCTCACCATGGTGCAGCCTTTGCCCGGTGCCAGCCATGTGAGCATCAATGGCACGCGCAACGGCGCTGCCTACAATGCCTATATGCCGCTCAACGAATTTGCGGCCTTCAGGCTGCGGGATGAAGATGTGGTGGAATTCCATGCCGACACGCCGGGGAATACCATCATGGTGGGCGCTGCCGGGGCCATCAGCGGGGCCTCGCGCTTTGCCGTGCGCAAGGGTACGGATCTGCGCGACCTGCTCTGCTATGTGGGCGTGGATCCGGCCATTGCCGATACCAATGCCCTGTACCTGCGGCGGCGCAGCGTGGCCGAACAGCAGAAAAAAGCCATACAGGATGCCCTCATCAGGCTGGAACAGCGGGCGCTCACAGCCACCTCGCAGTCCGTGGATGAAGCCAATATCCGCGTACGCGAGGCAGAACTGGTGCAGGATTTCGTCAAACGCGCGGCACAGATCGAACCTGACGGCGTGGTGGTGGTTGCCCACAAGGGCGACCTCAAGAACGTGCTGCTGGAAGAAGGCGACATCGTCTACATACCGCAACGCTCTGACGTGGTGCAGGTAGTGGGCGAAGTGGCCATACCCAAGGCCGTGGTCTATGACGCAAAGCTCTCGCTCCGAGATTATGTTGCCGGTGCCGGCGGCTATACAGACAGGGCAGACCGCCGCCATGTGCTGGTCATGAAGCCCAATGGCGAGATCGGGCAGGTATCGTCCCTGGGCATCGCGCCGGGCGATCAGATCATGGTCATGCCAGAATACGATTCCAAGGCCGTGCAGTCCATCAAAGACATCGTGCAGATCATCTACCAGCTGGCAGTCTCTGCCGGTGTGGTGCTCATACCGTTCTGGGCCAACTGATGCAACGCTATCTACGTTATCTGGGGCGGCATGTGCGCTCTGCTGCCTGCCGTGCTTCTGGCTGCATACCTGCGTGGTGGCAGCACTATACCAGGCCGCAGGCAAAAGACTGGTACGCCCATTTCTCCACTGGCATGGAGAAGATACCGCATCTGGCTGTCTTCGCCGGTGCGCCTGTCTTGCGTCTGCCCCTGTGGCCAGGCACAGAACGCCTCTGGCCCAGACTGGCCACTGGCTGCAAGGGCGTGCTGACCTGGGGCCTGAAAGACAAGAAGGATCGCGCAGCCCGCTTTGCCGCACGCTTCGGCCTGCCCCTGCTGCGGCTGGAAGACGGCTTTCTGCGTTCCCTTGACCTGGGCGTCAATGGCGCTGCCCCGCTCTCACTGGTGCAGGACAGTACAGGTATCTATTATGACGCCACTCGTCCGTCTGATCTGGAAAATCTGCTCAACAGCACTGGCTGGGAAAGCCCGCATTTGCTGGATGCCGCCCGTACAGCCATGCAGCTCATCAGCCTGCATGACCTCAGCAAGTACAATCACGCACCTGCCATGGCAGCCCATCTCATGCCTGATACCGGCCGCAAACGTGTGCTGGTGCTGGACCAGACCGCCAATGACCTGAGCGTCAGCCTGGGTATGGCAGATGCTCATACCTTTCAGGCCATGCTGCAGGCAGCAGTCACAGAAAACCCTGATGCCGATATCTACGTCAAGATACACCCTGACGTGCTGGCCGGGAAGAAACAGGGCTTCCTCAACCACAGGGCGCTGCCGGGCAGGGTGCAGCATATCTTTGAGGATGTGGCCCCGCTCAGCCTGCTGCGCCGGGCTGATGAGGTCTATGTGGTCAGCTCGCAAATGGGCTTTGAGGCCCTCATGCTGGGCAAGAAGGTGCACTGCTTTGGCATGCCCTTTTACGCGGGCTGGGGCCTGACTGAAGA
>JAFQNG010000089.1 GCA_017396005.1 Desulfovibrio sp. | reverse complement strand
GCGACACCAAAAGCTATCAGTATTATTCCTAAAATAAATATACCAAGTCGCGCTGCTGTCTGCTTCAGTAAATTCATGATTGTTTTGTTATTTTAAAATTTATAATCTATAGCAGTTGCTCACTACTATTTACAATTTCATCATTATTTAATAAATTTTTTGAATTGAGATTTAATTTATGGAATGTATTTTATTAAATATAAAAATTACTTATTGTTAATAAGATTATTTATAGTCTATCTTTAAGTCCAGAAAAACGCTGCATTGTTTTGTTATTTCTTACAGCTATATTTATAGCCTTCATTGTCCGACAAGAACAACAATTCGTTTGCCTCTAGTAACACCTGTATACAGTAAATTTCTCTGAAGCATAACATAGTGCTGTGTAGAAAATGGAATAACCACTGCTGGATATTCTGCGCCTTGAGATTTATGAATAGATACGGCATACGCTAATACCAGCTCATCCATATCAGAAAAATCATAAGAAACATGAATACCATCCATTTCAACAATTACTTCCTGATTTTCCGTATCTATGCTGATGATAAATCCTATATCACCATTGAAAACCTCTCTATCATAGTTATTTCGAATCTGCATAACCTTATCGCCAACTCTAAAACATTTTGAGCCTCTAGATATTTGCTGTCCATTTGGATTGAGTGCTTCCTGTAAAAATTCGTTAAGCTTGGCAGTACCGACTGTTCCTCTGTTCATCGGTGAAAGGACCTGGATATCTGTAAATGGATCAAAACCATATTTACGTGGAAGCCTGTTTTTAACTATATTGACTATACTTGCAACGGCTTTTTCCGGTACTTCTTCCTCGATAAAGAACATGTCGTCATTAGCTGTATTCTGGAGGAAGAGCTTCTGCCCCTGAATGATTCTGTGAGCATTGATAATGATCGTGGAATGCTGCGCCTGACGAAAAATTTCCTTGAGACGTACTACAGGAACATTTCCTGATTCGATAATATCCTGAAGGACACGCCCGGCACCGACTGACGGCAGTTGGTCCGTGTCTCCTACCAGAATGAGTTTGGCGTCTTTTGGAATGGCTTTGAGAAGATGGTGGAACAACAGCAAATCCACCATGGAAACCTCGTCCAGCACTAGCAGGTCACAGTCCAGAGGATCGTTTTCGTTTTTTCTGAAAGAACCTTTGCAAACATCGTAGATCAGCAGACGATGTATGGTCTTTGCTTCCAGGCCTGTGGCCTCTGACATTCTCTTGGCGGCTCTTCCAGTAGGAGCTGCCAGGAGAATACGGCTGCTGATAGCGCCGTAAATGCTCAGAATGGCCTTCAGAATCGTTGTTTTACCTGTTCCAGGTCCACCGGTGATAACCATGACCTTGTTGACCAGAGCTGCTGCTATAGCCTCTTTCTGGCATTCGGCCAGAGTAAGCCCCGATCTCTCTTCAGTCCAGGTGATGGCTGCATCAACCTTGACGCTGCGCAGTCCTGCTGGCGCTCGAAGTAGCGTCAACAATCTGGATGCGGCCTGCACTTCGGCCACATGATAGCCTGCAAGGTACACAACATACTGGTCAGCACCATTGGTGTGAAGGTACTCCGTGACAATACGCCTATCCTGACCAAGAGAATCACAGGCATTCCTTAAAACAACGTCATCCTCAATTTTCAGGAGTTCTGAAGCTTTTGCGAGCAACATTTCGTGGGGGTAGAAGACATGGCCTTCATTAGTGAGTTCGTGCAGGGCATAAAGCAGACCAGCTTCAGCGCGAAGGTGAGAGTCATGTGCGAAGCCCAGTTTTTCAGCTATGCGGTCAGCGGTCAGAAAGCCAATGCCGTAGATGTCATACGCGAGCCGATAAGGGTTTTCCGTCACAATGTCGATGGAGTCCTTGCCGTAAGCCTTGTAAATTTTGGAGGCATAGCCTGAGCTTACTCCATGAGTCTGTAAAAAAAGCATAACCTCACGGATATCCTTCTGCTCATCCCATGCCTGCCGGATCATGCCGATACGCTGCTTGCCAATACCAGATACTTCAGCCAGCTTATCAGGCTCGTGCTCTATGACATCAAGCGTTTTTTCTCCAAACAGCTTGACGATACGCTTGGCCATGACTGGCCCAATACCCTTGATAAGTCCTGAGCCGAGGTATTTTTCTATTCCGTGGCACGTAGCTGGCACTGTGATTTCATAGAAAACAACTTTAAACTGCTCTCCATAACGCGGATGTGTTGTCCATTCTCCTGCCATCTTGAGAGTAGCCCCAGGAGTAGGACTGACAATATTACCCACGACAGTAACCAGATCTCGCCTGCCATAGACCTTTAATCTGGCAATGGTATATCCAGTTTCATCATTACAGTAGGTAACACGCTCAATCTGGCCAGAGAGCCGTTCTAAATTGGTTGTATCAGCCATTGTGAGGAGTGATATAACTTAGTGAAAAATTTTACATGATTATATACTATTCAGATAACTTCAATTTATTCTTAAGTATAATAGAAATACGAAAAAGCACAATATTTCTCTCTGCCAAGATAAGATCTTCACCTGTTTGAGGATTTCTCCCCTTGCGTGCTGCTTTAGTATATTTGTCAAATCTGCCAAATCGATGTATTTGTAAGTATCCATCATCATGTATTGCTTTTATCATTATTTTGATGAGATCATTTACATACCTCAGATCATCAGATCTTTACAGTCTACTATCCTGACAAATTCTGTCTACAATGTCTGCTTTAGTAATAGTTCTTTGATTCATAATGCTTTCATCGATCTTGTAAAAGTTTGATAATGTTTTATATAAATATTGAGTACCTGACTGTCAAAATCAGTCAAGTACTCAATATAAATAACAGGTGTATAACTTTTAGACTACGAGGACAAGTTCTTCTTATTTGTTACATATAACACGTCAGTTATGCCATTTTCTAAGTCAATTTGCAATGCAATTCTATTATATCTACTTAGCTCTTCGTTTGGCATACTTTTAATAAACTCTGAAGCTTTGTTGATGTATAATTCAATAATATTTATATTTGCATCAATATCTTCTTGTGTGATCATATTAGCATTAGGACATATTTGCATATCATCCATGATACACTAATCCTTGTTATAATTTTCTATTTGGTGTATATGCCACCCGAAGAATACCATTCATGATATCGATTTGAATACATACACATTCAAATCTGATAAGTTCTTCGTTGGAGAAACTTGACATTTTCTTTGAAATAATATCTAGGGCAGAACCTATGATTTGAAGATCATCATTGAGACATTCATCGCAGATTACACTTTCTGTATCATCTCTTTGATTCTTATTCATAAATGTACACTCCTATGTTATAAAGTTCTAAATCTGGCAGATGAGCTAAATTGTCTCTGTAGCCAATCTAAGAAATCATCTCTCTCATAAGCTACCTTCTTTCCAATGTGATATTT
The DNA here is from genome assembly GCA_017396005.1 of Desulfovibrio sp. GTDB lineage: Bacteria > Desulfobacterota > Desulfovibrionia > Desulfovibrionales > Desulfovibrionaceae > Desulfovibrio. Next base: position 26,037 of record JAFQNG010000089.1, on the reverse strand, counting down.
GTTATCTGGACCTTTACCAGCAGCATCAAAATTGGAAAGAGTACGAGGAGAGAATATTCCACCAATCATATTGCATGCTGTTTCTCTGGTAAATATAGGTGGTAATTTCTGTCGCAGCTCACTAAAAAACTTATGGTTTCCAGGATGTTTGTTAAATAGCGACATGTGTACTCCTTATATGTTTGTGTTTCAATTTATTATATTAAACAATAATAAAATACTTCATTTAAAAATTATCAAATTGCTACATCGAGTATTATCTTGATTTCTTTGATTTAAGATCTTGTATAAGCTGATGTGCTTCTAAACCATGTAAATCACTAAGAGACTTACCATATGCATAAAGAGCCTCTTGCTCAGCATCTAAACCTATTTCTGTAGCCATTTTGGATATAACAAAGTGTTGTTTTTCAGATATAGGCTTAGATCCACCGCCTTTCATATCTTCTCTATTTATAGTGTTTTTATTATTAAGATTTCTGTTTTGATTTTTATCAAATATTTTAGCATACTGATAAGCATTTATACTTGCTTCTTCTATGCTGCTACCACAACCTGTACCCTGAACAATCTTACCATCAATATTAAAAAAATCTGTGAAAGTTATATTTAACTTGCCATTAACGTCATAACGACCAGTGAATATTACGTCTTTGGTATGTTTGATATTAAGCATAATCAATAACTCCTGGCAAATAGTTTAGTATAGTGCTGAATTGTGCAGCATATTATTATATAAAATTTATTTATTAAAAGATCTGCTGATTGACAGCTTGTGTGTACCTTTTCTTAAATTCTCCTTTGTATTGGTTTTTGCAAGGTAACTTGCAGCATATATAGCTTGGTTCATCTTTTCTTCAAAGTCAGTAGAGTTACGATTGATCATTATTCCTGTTCCATTATTGCTAGATGAGTAATTAACTCTTCCAGACATGGATGTTTTAAATATTCTATCACTATGCCGTTTTATAGCCTCATGGAAAGTATATCCATTTTGTATAGCATTTCCGTTTGATACTATAGCTAGATGGAAATGTTGATTGTTTTGATTATGTCCAACCTCTGTAGTACGTAATACAGAAATATCAGGATCATGTGCACTTGATCTATGACGTCTTGATAACTCTCTGAGTGTAGACTCTATGACTCTTGTCATTGCTTCAGATTGTTTCTTTGTATCCATATCCACAGGTGGATGAATATCTAGTCGTGTAACATGAGTCTTGCTATGCTTTATTGTCTTTTCTTTAATCTCATCTATGATCTTGTCAAGTGATTGTTTGTAACAAGTGTGTCTTGAGTCTATTCCGTTGTTAATGCTGTGTCCACGATATGTATCACCATGTATGATATTCTCGTTTATGCGTAATTGCATTTGTGTCACCTCTTATGTTAATGTGTTTATGAACTATGTGTGTGTATGTTATTGATTACCAGTAGTTTTGTGTATATATTAGCGTATTGCTGATGTTAACGTTATTCATATTCAAGTATATATTAGATATTAGATACTACTAAAAACCTAGTTGTATTTGTATTAGTAATTGTGTAAAATTTGACTATTCATAATGACATATTGTGTTATTTTATGCATATAATAATTGCGATTTATTTTCAAAAACAACACAGTACTTGATTTCTCATATAACAAATCATTTCATTGATTTTTTATATTATAAACATCAGCTATAAATTGAGATATGAGCGATCTTGAAAAGGAGGTAGATATAAGGCAGGGAATCAGAGGAAGAGTAAGAGAGAACAGTTGCTAATTGAAGCGACCAGAAGGCAAAAAGGTAGAGCAGACAAAGGTTTCTCTACGTTGCATAAAAAAAGGAGGGGGATGAGACCCCCTCCTCGAATCAAAAAGCAAAGGCATTCTGATTAGAAGCTGTAGGCGAAGATCAGCTGAGCCTTCCAGGCATCCTGCTTTTCAAAGGTGCTGCTATTGCCGCTACGCTTTCTCCAAGCATCATTGTCCATGAAATTGGCGATATAGCCAAGTTCGAGGTTGATGTCGAAGTTTTCGTACATTTTGTAGTTATTGATGAAGTTCACTTCCAACAGGCCATCCTTGGTGGTCAGATACGGGGAAGCCGCACTCCCCCAACCATCACTCCAAGCCCTTACATCGCGCATATATTTGATCATGGAAGGCGAATTTGTGCCGCCCCAGTAGGCTACGCGAAGCGTGTGGCTGAGATCTTCCATGAAGCTCATGTCGCGGACCTGAGCACCGATACCCCATGTACCAGAGTAGTCGAGAGCTCTATCGACCCAATTGATTGCCCAGCCGTAGTTCCCATCACCCATAAAGGAGGTGAAGTTAGCTAAGGGGGCAATGGAGGGCATGCGCTCGGAACCGTTCTTCACATTGCCGTCATCGCCAGAGGCATACCAGCCAAAGATGCCGGGCACACCCCAATCCATCTTGTATTCCACCAGGGCCTTGGCCAGCCAGCCTTCACCCTTGGTACTGGCACGTCTTGCAGCACCACTTGCATTTTCAGTTTCAAATCGACCCATCTTCTCCACATAGCCGTAGTTGATGTCGATTTCGATGTTCAGCGGATCCCACAGAGTTAGAGCCACAGGCAGGCCAGCCCAAAACATGGAGTCGTATGTCTTATCCGTAGCAGAGTAATTATAGTTGCTCCATCCGTTCAGGCCAGGATACGGCAAAAGAGTATAGTTGAGATTGCCGTCAGCGGTTGACCACTCGTCTGGTCCCTTGTCATTATAATCTTCCAGAGCATTTTTACCGCGTATACCATACATGGCCCAGGGGGTCAGCTCAATACCGTCCAACTTCACCGGTACCGTCAGGCCAAAGAGGTCGATATTGTCCAGATAGTTCTGACGGTAGTTATTTCCTCTGCTGTCATCAATACCGGCAAAGTTGTCATTGACAGGACGCGCCCAGAATGCGGTCAGTCCCACGTTTTCATTTACCTGATAGGAACCCACAACCGACTCTGATATGCCCCCCCATCAGGGGTGGATGTGGATGAAGTGAGAAAGCCCCGGTAGGTTGAAACTTTGAATACCTGATGGGGACACCTCACAGCGTCATGGTGCTGGACGAAATTTTGGATGACCAGAAGCTGTGTCAAGATCATCGTTTTTTCCGGGATAGCTCAAAATCAGAGCTAGTTTATCTTATTGAAATAATTATATTATTTTTTTAGGGTCCTTTCGTTCCCTACGATATGCATACGATCGGCGCACGATTATCCCGTGTACGAAATTATGCCTGTCGGCGATAAACGGATAGATTCAGGACGTACTGCCCGTCTTTACCGACGTAAGACGTGCCTCGGTTTTTTGCAGCGCAGATGTCTCACAACGTAAACCACAAAAATACCAGTCATTCCATGATTTCTGTGGGCATATAAATTGTGCAAACTCTGGGCAGCCTTTCATGCTTGATTAGGGCGCAGGATGGAGAAAGGTGACGTGCCTTAGTTTTGCCTAAATTGGGCAGTTCATGAGAACAGCCTGGCCAGCATCTCTGGCAGCGAATTAGCTTGAGTCAGCATGGCCGTAGCCGACTGTGTGAGGATTTGATTTCGCACGAACTCGGTCATTTCCGTGGCAACATCCACATTGGAAATGCGGGATTCTGCGGCTTGCAGGTTCTCGGCCTGCACAGCCAGATTGGTCACCGTATTCTCTAACCTGTTCTGCAATGCCCCGAGGTGGGCACGAACCTTGTCCTTTTTCACAATGGCCGTATCTATGCGATCCAGGGCCTTCTGTGCCAGATCCTGTGTCCTGACGGATATGGTGCCGGACGAATCCGAATATACCTTGAAGCACGCAGAGGCAAGGCCCGGAAGGGCAACAATGAGATCCTCCGTGGCCTCGTCGATGGTCAACACCTCATAGTCTGCCCAGGTCTGGCCGCTACCGTCATTGGGGATACCGTCATGCTGGTCAGGGTCGCCACTGTACCCGATGGTCATGCCGTTGTATGTAGAGTAGGCGAGGGTATTGCCTGTGGGGTCGTATGTCCCGGGACCTGAATTGAGCTGCGAGCCGTCATAATCGGCTGAAGTGAAGCCGTAGAGATGACTGTTGGCATCAATGTTTGTTACTGGTTGCGTATTGGGAGAGGTATAGACATAATCGCTGAGAGGCGTACCTGCAAGATGCACGCCCGTGCGGGTAAAGAGGGCGATATCGTTCTCCCCCTGGGTATACGGTATTGTCTGCCCTGTTCCGTTGAGATTGATGACAATATTCTTCGTCCCTCTGGGGATGAGAAACATGAAATTGTCATTGGAACTGCCTGCGGCATCAAGACCGACATACCAGACACCCCGACCGAATTCCTCGATACTGCCGAGAGCATTGGCATTCATGTTGATTTCGACTTCGTTGGCTGCATCGTAGTCATTGAGCGTCACAGGACCTCCGGCACCCCCCAGGCCCAATCCTCGCATGGTGCAGTCCCCGATCTCCACATAGTAATAGTCTTCCGCAGAATCATTGCTCGGCCCGAAGTGTATCTTCATGGCCCCGGTGGAAGTGAGGCCGGAACCGTCATGCGTACCGGATATGGAGCCGTCCAGCAGCTTGATGCCGTTGAAGTCCGTAGCACGGGCTATGCGGTCGATTTCCGCGACCATTGCCTGAAATTCGGCATCAATGAGCAGACGCTGATCGGAATTGTATGTGCCGGTTGCGGCCTGTTCGGCCAGTTCTTTCATGCGGATGAGCTTTTCATCTATGACCGACAAGGCCCCGTCCGCTGTCTGAATCATGGAAATGGCGTCATTGGCGTTGCGGATGCCCTGCCGATAAGAGGCAATATCAGCCCGCATGAGTTCACGGATAGCCAGCCCGGCGGCATCGTCCGCAGCGGAATTGATACGCAAACCGGTGGACAGACGCCGAACAGAAGCTGACAGCCGTGCGTAGTGAGTAGTGAGATTTTGTGCTGCCTTACCGGCAATGATATTGTTGTTAACAGAGATCGGCATGTACACTCGCTATCAGCACAGTCTCAAGGGAAAAGGTCTGGTACAGAACATAATCGACACTGAAAAAAATTTCTTTATCTGTCTTACCCATGATCTGGCCCCAGCTTTCCCTACTTGCGCGATACGATCCTTAACAAGGTCATCTGACAGGCAGGTATATTGAACCGGCCCTGCTCTTAAAGGTTCAAGGCCAGAGGTATAATGGGAGTGAAGCCTGGAAGGTGGAGACCGCTTGCACGGTCTCCACCCTGATGGTCTGTATTTAAACTATTCGGGGGATGTTAACGTGTAGTAGGCACCTTTGCTGTTACCGTCTCTCTGAACAAGGCCAAGCTCCTTCAGCTGATTTAATTCATTGAGTGCCTTGTCTTTTTTGCACCCAAGGGCCTTTTCAACCCCCTCTCTGGTAATGCTTCCACCGTCCTCGCGCATGACATGAAGAATCTTTCTCTTGTCAGGGGACAGGTTGTGGGGGATGACCTCAGTTCCTGAGTGGGATTCTGCCAGCCCCTCTTCATATGCTACTTCCATACCTTTAGCCTCTTCAGTACTGCCCTGTTCATCGCCTTCAGCAACTGGAATCTGCTTATTCTCCAGCGGGATTTCCTCGCCATCAGGGTTGGTCACAGCAATCAGTTGCCAATCTGAGGACACAAGCGGCAAATGCAGCCAGAAGGTCTTGCCGGTCAAAATCGGTGCTGCCTTGCAAGCTTTCAGTATCACCCCCAAGGTCAAACCCTCCTGCTGAGCGGCCACTTTCTGTACATGCTCCGGCCCCAATTTCTTTCCAACAATATGGCGGTGATCGATAACAATCAGTTCAGTATGGGCTCGCACCGATCCTTCCTGGCTACCTCGCATCACTGCACTCGAAGTACAGGCTTTGGAGTTGTCCTTGCTATGCGTGACTACAATTGTAGCTATATTGTGCTTGTGGAGATTTTCCTCAAGGCTGTGGAATTTAGCCATCATACTGGCCGCGTACATGCAACCATTCGAGATGCCAGAGGTCAGATTATCGAAAACAACATAGGTGATCCCATCTTGGGAAGTTGCCTTAAAAATTTGCTCATGCATACTGTCATCAAGGAAATCAAAATTGCAGCCTTGCACAGTTTTCTGTACGATACGGAGCGTACCAGACTGCACATATAAATCCAGCCCCATCTTGTAAAGCCTGTTTTCCAATACGGCGGGAAGAGTTTCCGTATCGAAAACCAGTACTTTTTCACCGTTCTCTAACAAATGCTTTACTGCTGCCAGAACAACCATAGATTTACCACTGTCCTTGAGGCCATGTAAAACGATACTGCTTGTTTGCGGAAGAATATGATAAAGTGTTATATCTTTGATATTTATTGGCATCTCCTGTTTGGTACAGTTTTCAAGGGTGAAGTAAGCGAAGGCATCTTTGGATTTGGTGTTTATGGACCGTGCAGTATCTATATCCTTTTTGAAAAAGCCCAATTCCTGTCCCCACTCTGCGTACGTATCGTATGGTAAGGCACGCTTGATGATCTCCTCGCAGAACCTTATGGGCCGCTCAATGTCGTCGATGATAACAGCTTTTTCGAGCAAAGCTTTTTCACCTTCGGGAAGGGCCTCAAGATAATCATACAGATTGCAGGCAAGGCGATCGTGGAGTACGACTCCTGGGTATACGGTGAACGTTCTGGCACCAGCTCCTACCGCATATCTTTCATAGTCTTTCGCCATCATCATGCCGGACAGCCTGGGGGCAGGGACAAAAATGACGTGGTGCCGGTACAGATAGCCCCACCGAAGCACGGAGAGGTCGCTTCCCAGGTGCGCAGTAATGATGACCTTGCCGTCAGTGTATCTCTGGCAGCCATGAAGCTCCTCCAGAAGCTTCATGGCCGTCCTGGCATCCTGAAAAAGTATAACCGGTGCATCAGGAAACTTGTTCAGCTGGTCTTGGTTCAGCCAAAACGCTGTTGGCTTATATTTACCGATACAGAGTTCTCCCTTCCCAACTGTGGCAGGCAGAAGGCAATCCAGTCCATTTCCCAGATTACACCACAAGACAGCCCCGATTACTTGACCGGAATTGCCCAGAATATCCATTTTACGAAAGCGTATTGCCTGAGCATTGGGATACCCATCGAGCCTCAGGTAGGTAGGAAAGTTCTCAATTGGGGAAAAAATGTGGGTCTCGGCGGCGTGTGGGGTAGAAGACATCTGAAAAAGATTTTCTATCTTCAACCCAAGGTAATCGGCTAACCGGCACTCAGCATCCCTCCGTGACAAGGAGAACAGCGCCACAAAATATGCCACAAACCCCGTGTCTGTAATGGAGTTTACAGACCAGTGCAGAACTTCGTCCCTGATTTCTGCAGTAGCACGTACGGGATTGTGTACTTCCATGAGCTTGCGAAGTCGGGAATCCGGATGCCGTGCATCTTCTATGGCTGCGCGTTCAACCAGAGCCGTGAAGATATCCTGCAAAAGTAAAGCATCTTCAAGCCCCGTGCAGTTCTGGATGTTGTTCGGCCCAAGGACCTCATTGCAAGCCGCAGAGAGGCTCTGCTGACTGGCAGCTTTAGTTGACGATGACTTCCTGGCCTTCTCCTGTGAGCCGTGAGTCCCTGTGCAAGAGGTAGGCTGCTCAGCGATCTGTGAAGCACCCCACTCACTCCTATGGCGGAACCATTGAAATGCCTCATCGCCGGGATGGGGGTTGGGGCGAGGGTAATAATAGTAGTAGTCTTGCGTCCGCCTTACTGGCAAGGCAGGATGATCAGGCCGGTACATCGTCGATTGCCTGCCAGTTACCTGTGCTATGCCTCCAACGGCTTCAGCAGTATGACGCCCCTGACAAGATTGCTGTTGAGAAATGGGCGTGAAGTCTGCGTCAATCGTTTCACCCTCAGGTGCATGATGGATATCAATGCGGCCTGAGGCAATGTTGCATTCTACCGATTTGCCCGTAGCTATAGCCTGTCGGATCGCTTTCAAAACAATATTATCCATGACTTGCTCCTTCCCTAGGGAAGACAAGCCGTCTTCCCCAGGCTGGTTAACGATTATTTCTGCTTGAGATACACCCTGAAATTGAGCGTCCATTCAAAATGGTCGATCTTGCTCAGTTCCTCATCCGACAGCTGTAAGGCTTTCTGCACCTGCGTTCCAAGGCTGACATCGGAAAGGGTGTCGTAGGTATTGATGATTTCGGGCATCTGTTCGTTATGCGGATTAGACATGATCGCTTCCTTTGTTTGGTGGTTAAACGGTTTAGGGTAGAGCCGGAATAGTTCAAGCTGTATCGGCGGACTCCTACAGCCATACAGACTCGCCATACGTCATCCTCGTAGCTGGATACGGCGGGATTCCATGTACTCCAGCACGTCAGCCAGTGCGTAACGAACGGACCTTCCGATCTTTGAATAGGTAGGGCCTTTCCCCCATAGGCGATATTTCCGCAGGGTAGAGAGGCTGATACCTGTCAAAGCCGAAACTTGCTTTTCGTTGACCCATTGTGTATATACTTGACCTGAGTGCATTTTGCTGTTCCTCCATGCCTTCACTCGGACTTCGGAGAACACAATGGCACATCTCTCAAAAAAATCACGGAGAATTAAAAATTTTCTAATTCTCCGTTGGGATAGACCAGACTGATGTGAGGGGGTCGGCTCGGTGTAGTTCATAGGTAACGGGCTACACCATGAAGGCGCAGGTAAAAAAAGCATACCTATAGCGAGATATGGCTACAGAACAGCTAGGCAGACCTGCATGCCAGCTTTTCTATAGGCACGCTGAGGCTGACAGCAGGATCGACTGATCTGCTATTCTTTGTCCTAGCTTTACTGTCGAGCCGGCAAAAAGAAGGGAAGTTTTTATCTGGATTATCCCCGTTTTTCCAAATTGGTGCGGGGAATGGTGCGGGGACAAAAAAGATAGGGATTACGGCTCATCACCGTAACCCCTTGAAATCTTTGGTGGAGAAGAAGGGATTTGAACCCTCGACCCCCGCCTTGCGAAGGCGATGCTCTCCCAGCTGAGCTACTTCCCCACATATTGCTGAGTGGTTCTTATAATGAGAAAAGTCAAATGTCAAATTTTTTGAGGTAACAGCTCTACAATCAATCCGTCAGGGGCCAGCCGTAAGGGACGCACCGGCAGCAGGCCGTGCAGATTCTGTCCGGCAAGGGCGAGGAAGCGGCATGGCACATAATATTGGTTTACCCCCTTGGCTTGATGTTCTGAGCGGGTATCGTGCTCAGTGCTGTCGGGCATGCCGCTTCTGGGCATATCAGCGGCTACCAGCATTTCCTGCAGGGCGAGCTGTTGCTGCCAGAAGGCTTTCTGTTGCTCTGCCACAAAGGCACGAATGCGTGCAGCTCTCTCCAGCTTGAGGCTTTGCGTGATCTGCCCGGCAAAAGCGGCTGCAGGCGTACCTGGACGACATGAATAGGGAAAAACATGGGCATAGCTCATGGGCAGGCGGGCCATGAAGTCCAGCAGCAGATTCACGTCTGTTTCGCTTTCTCCGGGGAAGCCCGTCAGAATATCCGCGCCCAGGCCCATCTGCGGCCAGTGCCTGCCAAGAGCTGTCACGGCTTCCTCCAGCATGGCTGCCCTGTAGTGTCCGCGCCCCATGCGTTTGAGCACAGCAGGGGATGCATGCTGCAGAGAGATATGAAGATGTGGGCACAGCAGATGGCAGCCTGTCAGCACATCAAGCCCACGCGTATTGAGCTGGGATGGCTCCAGCGAGCTGATGCGCAGCCGGGCATGACCTGCAAATTCCGGAGTCAGTTTTGCATCAAGCCAGGCCAGTAAAGACCAGAAGTCACCATAAGCAGGCTCATCGCGGCCATACTGGCGCAGGTTGATGCCTGAGAGCATGATTTCTGCATGGCCTGCCCTCAACAGACGCTGTGCTTCTGCCAGTATTTCCTGCGGGGGGCGGCTGCGCGGACGGCCGCGCGTCTGGGGCACGATGCAGTATGTACAGCGGTGGGCACAGCCGTCCTGCACCTTGAGTACTGGCCTGGCCCGTCCAAAACCATGTATGGCAAAGGGTGGCCAGGGTACATCCGGGGCGGCTTCAGCCTCGGGCCAGGGGCCATGCAGCAGCAGGCTTTTGTCTTCCTGCGGCACGAGCAGGTCGGGCTGCTCGAAAGGTGCGCCCGGGCGTGGCTTGAAGGCGGCAAAAAGGCGAGCGGCACAGCCTGTGAGGATGAGCCTGGCTGCAGGGGCCTGCCGACGCAGCCTGAAGATGGCATTGCGGGCATCGCGCTCGCCCCTGGCAGTTATGGCACAACTGTTGACGCAGATGACATCAGCTTCCACCGGGCTCAGGCACTCCGTGCCTCCCAGTTTGTGCCAGGCTTCCCGCAAAGCCTGGCTTTCATACTGATTAACTTTGCAGCCAAAGGTCACAATATGGAATTTCCAGCTGGACATGCACGCTGATGTACGCAAAAGCGGCGGCCTTGACAAGTCAGGGACAGGTGGGCAGTCTGTGTGTATGCGAAGTTTTTTTCTTGTCTGCTGTCTGAGTTGTCTGCTGTGGTCTGGTCTTTTGGCAGAGTCCGTACCGGTTCGGGCTGCCAGTGGACTGCCTGCAGACAGGCAGGCCGGCCTTGCTGTCGATCTTTACTGCCTGCGCCTTGGCTATCCAGTCATCCATTCTCTGGAAGACCACACCGACGGCAGCTCTTTTTTAGTGCTGAAAGATGGCAGCCGTGTGCCCTACACCTTGCCTGCAGGCGTGGACGCTCCTCTGGATGCTGTTGACGTATGTGCCAGCATGGCCGAAGTATATCCGCTGGAGCCTGAGCGTCCGGCAAAGCCGGGTACAGCCGGGCAGTTGCGCTCAGCGCTGCTTTTACAGGCGCTGTATGGGCAGGAGCCTGCTGCTGTAGCGCAGAGTTTACAAACAGCCTTTGTACAGGCCAATCCGGTACGCCTGAGTCTGCGTGCAGCCCTGGCCCTTCAGAAGGCAGATGCGCATCTGGTGCTGGCCGTCAGCAGGATGCCTGAGATATACAGTCTGCTCAAGCCTGACAGGGGCTTTGCCTGGCAGGAGGGGGGCAGTAGCACTCCCGGCCCGCACGCTTTTGGTATTGCTGTTGATCTGAGCTCTGATAAAGCGCCGGACTGGCGTGGCAGCCCGCAGATGCCGCACCCTATGCAGTATACCTATCCTTCTGCCGTAGTCGCAGCCATGGAAGAACAGGGGTTCATCTGGGGAGGAAAGTGGCGGGAGTATGAGCTGATGCATTTTGAGTATCGGCCGGAACTGATCTACAAGGCTCGCATTTTACGCGCCATTGAATATCTGCGCCAGAATACAGTAACCGCCCCGTAGGGCGGTCGCTGTATTGCAGCTGAACAGGATATCCTACTGCCCTGTAGCGGCAGCCTCGTCTACAATCCATATCAGGTCGCCAAAGCCGGGGCGCACCATCTGAGCGGGCAGAGCAGGTTCGGCCAGCAAATCCAGCGCTTTGGAAAGGACCTGATACTTTTCTTTGCCATTGACCAGAAACATGCAGCAACGGGCATTATTGATGACAGGCAGAGTCAGCGTTATTCTGTCGCCTTTGCGTTGCGGCACATACTGATCAATAACCAGGCGTTTCTGCTCTACCAGTGCCGGAGAATTGGGGAAGATGGAACCGGTGTGACCGTCTTCGCCCATACCGAGCAGGATGAAGTCAAAGCGTGGCAGCTCTCCCGGCTCAAGATTGAAGTCTTCCCGAATCTGCTGTTCGTATTTGAGGGCGGCCGCTTCAGGGTCAGTATCGCCCCGCATGCGGAAGAAGTGCGTGGCAGGCACACGACTGAGCAGCTCGCGCCGTGCCAGACCGTAGTTGCTTTCAGGGTGATCCGGGCCAACGCAACGTTCGTCAACCCAGAAGAAGGTCATTTTATCCCAGGGCAGATGATGCCCCCAGTCACTGCCGGAAAGCAGGCGAAACAGCGGTATGGGGGACTGCCCGCCAGACAGGGCTATCTTGAAGGCGCCACGCTCGGCTACAGCCTCTTCACAGGCGGCAGCCAGGATATGTGCTGCACGTTCTGCCATGGCGGCAGGGTCTTTATGGATATGCACACTGATGTGGATAGAACGACTGCGGCCCTTCATTGATGGCTCCTTACGGGCTGGGGGTGCCTTGGATATGAATGATTTTCATTGAGTATGCCACAGATGCCTGTAAGAGAAAAGTCATATTTTCATGGCGTTCAGGGCATTTGAGCGGGCTGCCCCGCATGTATGGCATCCAGCCAGCGCGCCCAGGCAATGCCCAGTGTTATGAGATTTTCCTGAGACAGAAGAGTGCTGTCATAGAGGATGAGCACCGAGCCACTCAGGGTATTGTATTCTACAGAAGTGACTCCCTCCATGCTGCAGAGGCGCTCATATGCGGCCTGAGCAGTTTTTTCACGGCGCAGGGCAGGGTGGCGTATACGCACCCGGCCTTCGCTGAAGCTGGTCACATATTTGAGCAGGCGCAGGGATGCTAGCATGCTGGCTGCTCCTGCCGGGGCGTCTTCAGGGCTTTGAGGTGCGGGCGCATGGCGTTGAGCGAAACCCCCAGGGTGCTCAGATTGTGCAGCAGGGCGGAAAGACCGGGTGGCAGAAGCATGAAGAGCCCACCCAGAAGGAAGATGCTGTTCAGCGTCAGTGTGGCTGCAAAGTTGAAGTGTATACGGCGCAGGGTACGACGGCCCAGTTGCCGGGCACACACCAGACCGTTCAGATCCGGTTTGGTCAGCAATACATTGGCTACTTCCCGTGCCAGGTCAGTGCCGTCTATCATGGCAACGCCTACGTGTGAGGCTGAGAGAGCAGGGGCATCGTTGATGCCGTCGCCAACCATCAGCACCTTGCAGCCTTCACTGCTGAGTTCCTGCACGATACGGGCCTTGTCTGCCGGCAGCACCTGTGCACGAAATTCGTCAATGCCGGCACTGCAGGCCACAACACGGGCAGTACGCTCGTCATCACCGGTGAGCATGAGCACACGTTTAAAGCCCAGGCCACGCATGGCTGCCACTACCTCGGCGGCTTCAGGGCGTATGGGATCATCAATGGCCACCATGCCTGCGATTCTGCCTTCTTCGGCCAGATACAGCAGGGAGCGGCCCAGAGCTGACTGTGTGCAGATGGCCTCTTCCAGAGGGGAGATGTCTACTCCTTCATCATGCTCAATGTAGTGACGGCTGCCCACACGCAATTTTTTACCGTAGAGAGATGAGGCTACCCCGTGTGCTACCACATATTCCACCTGAGCATGCTCTTCCTCATGCTGCAGACCTTTCTCCTGCGCTTTGCGAACCACGGCCCGGGCCACAGGATGGGGAAAATGTTCTTCCAGACAGGCCATAATCCGCAAAACTTCATCTCGCTCGAAACCTGGCGCGGCAATGACTTCCACCACCCTGGGGCTGGCATTGGTCAGTGTACCTGTTTTATCAAAGACAAGGGTATCAGCCTCATGGAGAGCTTCCAGATAGCGGCCGCCCTTGATGACCATGCCGTGCCGTGCGCCTTCCCGCATGGAGGCCAGTACCGCCAGTGGCGTAGCCAGCTTGAGCGCGCAGGAATAGTCAACCAGAAGTACTGAGGCTGCCCGGCGGAAGTCACGCGTGAGCAGCCACACGATGCCTGCAAGAGCAAAGGTAAAGGGTACGGCCATATCGGCCAGGCGTTCGCTCTTACCCTGTATGCTGGCCTTCAGGGCTTCAGACTCTTCGATAAAGGTGGCTATCTGGCGCAGGCGTGTACCATCGCCCACATGGCTGACCCTGATGACCAGCTGTCCTTCCTCCACCACAGTACCCGCAAAAACAGATCCTCCCCGACTACGGGCCACACCCAGAGGTTCACCGGTCATGGATGCCTGATTGACCAGGGCATAGCCATCCTCCACCACGCCGTCCACGGGGATGGAGCCACCATCGCGTACCACTACCAGATCGTTCTCGCGTACCTGCGAAAGCGGTACAGAGATTTCACTGCCATCTTCGGCCAGAAGCCAGACGCTGTCTACATTCAGAGAAAGGCTTTCGGTCAGGCTGTCCAGCGAACGCCGACGCGTCCAGTATTCCAGTGTTTCTCCGAGGCCCAGCAGGAGTGTCAGCATGCTTACAGTGCGAAAATCGCGCATGATGAGCGAGGCCGTAATGGCGGCGGCATCCAGAACATCCACATTGAGCTTGCCGCGCAACAGGGCCTTAAGCCCCTTGGTCAGAAAGGGAAGGGCTGAAAGCACACTGGAGACCATGCGCCAGAGTGCAGGCAGAAAGGGGCGAAGAAAAATGAAGCGCAGGAGGGGAAAGAGCCCTCCGGGCATTTCTTCCTGCAAGATAGGCGGGGCTGTACCTTCCTGGGGGGCAGGCAGGGCATCCACCCTGTTGCCCGTGAGCAGATGCAGGGCCTGGCTGCGGGCCTGTATATCCTCATAAAAAAAGAGCACACTGCCCACTCGGGGATTGACACTGGCATTACTGATACCAGGTATTTCCTGCAGCAGATGCAGGGTTTCGGTCAGCTGGGCCGCAGTGATGGCACACAGGGAACGCATGCGCACCCGACCGTCTTGTGTGCTGTTCAGGCCCCGCAATTCGTGGACGATATAAAAGGACATGCAGGCTCCGATCGCAAAGGCCCAGAGGCCCTGTATAAAGAGGCAGGCCATGCCAGTGCGCACAGCCCGCATAAGAAAACAATGGCGGGTTATGGCCCGCCTCCATCATAACAGTTATCTATCAGGCTTGGACGTCCTTGGCGGCCTTGCGCTTTTCAGAGGTCTGACGGGCCTCGGCAGCCAGGTCTTCCATATCTTCCTTGACAGCTTCCATCTTGCTCATGATGGCGTCTTTCATGTCCATACCACGACTGATGAGGTCAGCGGCAACAGGCTTGAGGTCAAGTTTGCCGCGACTGACAGCAGCAGCCCCAATGGCGCCCAATGCTATGCCGCCAAGAAAGATCAGACCATACCGGAATACATTGTTCATATGACTCTCCTTATCTGAAAGCGCTCTTCAGATGCAAAGATGCCGTAAAGTCAGCAGCAGGTCAAGAAAAAAGGAAGTCATTTTCAAAAAACGTGGCAATCCGTTTGACATTTCTGCATACGGCTGTAAACTGAAAATGCCTGTCGCTGGGAGTATGGAGGATTTATGCAGTCATATCTGGTACATGCCATGGAAGGTCGTGCGCGTCTGCGTCACCCCCTTTTTGCAGATGAGCAGCAGCGCAGAAAGGCGCTGACAGTGCTTGAAAAAGAAAGCACTGTGCTGGAAGTGCGTCCGGGTCGAGCTTCTTTGCTGCTGTTACTTACGTCTGATGCGAATATTTCAGCCCTTTGCTCCAGACTGGAACAGGCCATGCCTGAACTGAAGACGGCGGCAATAACTGAGGAAAGGGCTTCTCGCTGCCACAAGCCATTATCAGAGCTGTTTTCCATGGCTGCACCTGTCTTCAGCGGCGTGAGACCACGCAAGCTGGAGCTGCGCACTATGCTGGGAGTGGGCGGTCTTTGCCTTGCTCTTGGTCTGTTTGGAAGCGGACGGAGTCATGTGGCGGCAGGCGGTCTTTTTACCCTGCTGGCCGTACGGCATATCTGGACGAGGCGTAAACTGCTGTAGGTCGGCGCTTGGGATTGAAGGGCATACAGGGTTTTGCCATCTGAAAAGCATAAAGGGCCATTCTGCCGATATGGCTGGCAGAATGGCCCTTCTTTACAGGCTGAAGTTCTTTGGCCTATGCGCTGCCAGTGTCGACTGCCTGGTCTGTAGCCTTTGCTGGCCCAGTCTTCTTTGCTGTACTCTTTTTCTTTACAAAGACCAGGGGCGGTACTTCATCATAATGGTGTACAGGATGTACCTTGATGCGTTTGAGCAGGTCGGCAGGCACATCTTCCAGGTCTTTGACGTTCTGATGCGGGATGAGCACATGTTTGAGCCCACGGCCCACAGCTGCCAGGATTTTCTCCTTGATGCCGCCCACAGGCAGTATGCGACCCTGCAGGGTGATCTCGCCAGTCATGCAGGTATCGGGCCGTACACTGCGTCCGCTCAGGCCTGAAATAAGAGCCGTTGTCAGAGTAATGCCCGCTGAGGGTCCGTCCTTGGGCGTAGCACCAGCGGGAACATGGATGTGTATATCCTTTTTATTGGAGAAGCCAGGGTCTATTTCCAGTGTCTCGGCACGGGTGCGAATATAGGTCAGAGCAGCGCGGGCACTTTCCTTCATAACATCGCCCAGCTGACCGGTGAGGTTGAGCGTACCCTTGCCCTTCATGATGCTGGCTTCAACGGTGAGCACTTCGCCGCCCACGGGCGTCCAGGCCAGGCCCAGGGCCATGCCGGGCATGAGAGTCCTGTCTTTTTCATCCTCAATGTAACGTGGCACACCGAGCAGTTTTTCCACTTCCTGGGGATTAACCGTGAAGGGGCCTTTCTGGCCTTCAGCCTTACGGCGGGCCAGCTTGCGGCAGATGGCTCCCAGCTCTCGTTCGAGATTACGCAGACCTGCCTCACGTGTATATTCCTTGATGACTTTTTCAAGCACAGCGTCGCTCAGAAGGGCTTCACCGTCTTTCAGGCCATTTTCAGCAATTCGTTTGGGCAGAAGGTGCTTGCGGGCGATCTCGGTTTTTTCCTGCAGTGTATAGCCGGGAAGAGAAATGACCTCCATACGGTCACGCAGGGCTGCGGGAATGGTCTCCAGATGATTGGCCGTGCAGATGAACATGACCTTGGAAAGATCAAAGGGCACGTTAAGGTAGTGATCACTGAAGGTATTGTTCTGTTCCGGGTCCAGTACCTCCAGCAGGGCTGATGATGGGTCACCCCTGAAGTCGTTACCCAGTTTGTCTATTTCGTCCAGCACGATGACCGGATTGCGAGTGCCTGCCTGCTTGATGGCCTGTATGATACGGCCGGGCATGGAG
Source organism: Desulfovibrio sp. (assembly GCA_017396005.1). GTDB lineage: Bacteria > Desulfobacterota > Desulfovibrionia > Desulfovibrionales > Desulfovibrionaceae > Desulfovibrio. The sequence goes on along the minus strand of JAFQNG010000089.1, from coordinate 9,119 downwards.
CCGATATAGGTGCGGCGATGCCCACGTATTTCGGCCTCATCGCGCATGCCACCCAGGGAAAGCCGTTGAAACTGACGGCCCAGAGAGCGGGCAATGGAACGGCCCAGAGAGGTCTTGCCAACGCCGGGAGGGCCGGCAAAGCAGAGGATGGGGCCCTTGGACTGCGGGTTGAGTTTGCGTACACTGAGAAATTCCAGTATGCGGTCCTTTATTTTCTCAAGGCCGCAGTGATCTTCATCCAGAATTTCCTTAGCGCGCAGAATGTCCAGCCGGTCACGCGAAAGTTTTTTCCACGGCAGTTCCACCAGCCAGTCCAGATAGGTACGAACCACATTGGCTTCAGAAGAATCAGCATGCATGCTGGCAAGACGCCGCAGCTGCTTGTCTGCTTCCTTGCGTACTTCCTTGGGAAGACCGGCTTTGTCCAAAGCCTTTTTCAGGCTTTCCAGCTCGTCATCGCCATCGGGCGGATTTTCGCCCAGCTCGTGTCTGATAGCCTTGAGCTGTTCACGCAGAAAATAGTCTTTCTGCGCCTTGTCCATGCCTTCGCGGGCCGAGCTCTGAATGCGCGCCTGCACAGTGGCCACTTCTACCTCATGCTGCAACTGGGCATTGACCAGCCCCAGGCGCTGTATGGGGTCTTCGGTCTCCAGAATGCGCTGGGCCTCGGAGATCTTCATACGCATATTGGCGGCAATGAGATCGGCCAGGCGGCCCGGGTCGTCCACGCTTTGCAGTACACTCAATACATCATTGGAAGAGATGCCGCGCAATGTAAGCACTCTTTCGCTTTGTTCACGTGCTGTGCGCAGCAGAGCCTCTACGGTAATGTCGCTTTCCAGCATGACTTCGTGTACAGGCTCTATCCTGGCTTCGATAAATGGCTCGGTACGATTCCAGGCAGTGATACGGGCTCGACTGACGCCCTGCACAAGTACTTTGATGCGCGAATCAGGCATCTTGAGCATGCGCATGATCTGCACCACAGTGCCCATGCTGTAAAGATCATCCGGCCCGGGCTCATCAGTCTGTTCTTCACGCTGGGCGCAGATCAAAAGATGCCGCCCTTTCTGCAAGGCAGCCTCAACGGCCCGTACGGATTTTTCGCGTCCGATGAAGAGCGGGAGAATCATATAATTAAAAACAACCACATCCCGCACGGGAAGGACAGGCAGCACATCGGAGAAGGTCTCCACCGCATGTTCTTCGGGCAGAATGCCCCCGCTGGTCGACTCGGCCCCGGCTTCGGACGTACCAGGCTCAGTACCTGCTTCTTTTTGCTGTTCCGCCTGTGGCGGATGTTCTTTTTCGTTGTAGTCAGCCATATATTTCTCCCCCGAGGACTCAGATGCTTTTGCACTGCGTGATGCTGTAGCATGCGCCCTCGGTGACAATAACATGATCCAGAAAACGCAGCCCCATGCAGGGGGCCAGGCGTTGCAGCTCTTCGGTCAGCGCCATATCCGACCGGGAAGGCTCCAGGCTGCCGCCAGGATGATTGTGCACCAGGATGATACCACTTGCCTTGCGTATCAGCGCCACCTCCAGCACATCCCTAGGCTGAAGCGGAACGTCCGCTACGCCACCACGGGAAAGTCGTTCCCAGGCTATGAGTCTGTTGCGCGTATCCACCAGAGCCAGCCAGCACTCCTCATGGCTACAGCCAGCCAAGCGATTTCGCGCCATACGGGCTACGGCTTCGGGCGAGGCCAGTGTTTCACGTTGCCTGACCGGCGATTCCTCATAGCGGGCCAGCACTTCGCGCAGGAGACGCCAGAAGGCCTGAAGACCTGCACCAAAACCCGATGTCTGCTCAAGTTCGCCGGGCCTTGCGTCCAGCACACCCCGCAGACTGCCGAAACGCGCCAGCAGCTCCTTGGCCAGGGGTTTTGTGTCGCGGCGCGGCAGGCCGTAACCCAGCAGCATCTCCAGCACTTCGTAATCAGCTACAGCCAGAGGCTCGCGTTCAAGCCTTGCACGCAGACGCGCCCGGTGGCCGCTGTGCGCAGATGTGGCAGATACGCTTTTTGTTTCCATCAGATAAGCAGTTTTTTTCCTGAGGCAAGGCCCGGGTTCAATGTAATTCTGTGCCGCCAAAGAGCAGGGTAAGATCAGCTGCCAGAAAGTCCAGTGCCTGTTCGGGCGAGCGTCTGCCACTTTTGACCTGCCATTCGGCGTCAGTCACGGCACTCAGCCCGGCGGCTAGACCGCGCGCACCCAGTCTGCGGGCCAGTTGCTGCTTGAATGCGCTCTCATTGGGATGCATGCGCACTTTTTCTCCGGCATTGATCTGCCAGAGCAGACGGAATTCACGTCCCAGCAGGGCAAGAAGAGGAAAAAGCAGGCTGTCGGCACTGCTGCTGCGGGCAAGTTCTTTCCAGACAGCGGCCAGGTTGCCAGCCTGCATATGGCGGATGCAGGCAAAGATATTGCATTCCGGGCTCCATGCGGCAGTGGCTGTCATCTGTGCACTGACAGGTCCTGTGCCACCTTTTTGCAGTAGAAGCAGCTTTTCCAGCTCGTTTTCTACTGTCTGAGCATCAGGCGGCAGAGAGGCGCAGAGCTGCTCCAAAGCATCCGCCTCCAGACTCAGGCCCAGCTGTTGTACACGCTGCTGTACATGACGCTTCAGAGTGCGCTCGGTCAAGCCTTCGCTGCGCCATATCCAGCCATGTTTGTCGGCAAAGGCCATGCATCGCAGTTTTCCCAGATGTACCGGGATTTTGGGCTGCCCCTTTTCCCAGCTCACTTCCAGGCAGAAGAAGGGCCAGCACTGGCTGGAAGGTCGGGCCAGAGCCTGAGATATCTTTTTCCAGACAGCTGCAGGCCAGAGATTGGCCTGCCTGAGTATCAGCAGGCGTGATTTGCCGAAAAGCCCCTGCAGGGTCAGCTGCTCCCAGAAACGGGCGGGTGGCTCCTCATCGCCCCAGTAGACATGGCGTTCCCAGTCTTGGGCAGCATAAGCCGCCTGCTGCGCGTCCAGCTGGGCACGAAGCAGGCGGCTGTCAGGGCAGACGAGAAAGCTGAAGCCGGGCCGGGCCGGGCTCTTGCTCTGGCTCATGCCGCTTCTGTTAATTGGCAACAATATTGACCAGTTTGCCCGGTACCACCACTACCTTGCGCACGGTAAGCTGCCCGATATGGCGCTGTACAGAGGCGTCAGCCAGGGCAGCGGCCTCCATGGTGGCCTTGTCGGCATTGGCGGCAATGCTTAGTGTACCGCGCAACTTGCCGTTGACCTGCAGTGCCACGGTGATACTGTCCTGTATGGTGGCGGCAGCATCCCATTGTGGCCAGGGCTGATCAGAGAGAGGCGCCTCATGGCCCAGTTGTGTCCATAGTTCCTCACTCAGGTGGGGCGTGATGGGGGAGAGCAGAGTGAGCACTGTGGCCATAGCCGAAGAAAAGACACGTTTGCCCCTCTCGCTCTGGCAGAGACGTTCGCGGGTCAGGTACATGGTATTGACCAGCTCCATGACAGCGGCGATGGCTGTATTGAACTGAAAGCGGTCGCCCATGTCTTCACCGGCCTTCTTAACAGTCAGGTGCTCCTTGCGGCGCAGCTCCCGAGCCTCGGGGCTGTCGGTGTCATCGGCTGTGGCGGCACAGGCCGCGAGGGGGAGCAAATATCCCTGGGATTCGGTGAACAGACGCCAGACGCGGGCCAGAAAGCGCGAAGCCCCTTCGATGCCGCTGTCAGACCAGTCGAAATCGCGTTCGGGTGGCGCGGCAAAGAGGCAGAAGAGGCGTACAGTATCTGCCCCGTATTTCTGAATCATCTCAGTGGGGTCCACCACATTCCCCTTGGACTTGGACATCTTGCCGCCGTCTTTCAGCACCATGCCCTGTGTGAGCAGATTGGTGAAGGGCTCGGCCACGTTTGCGGGAAAGTAGCCGAAATCGCGCAGCACCTTGGTGAAGAAGCGGGAATAGAGCAGATGCAGGATGGCGTGTTCTACGCCGCCGATGTACTGATCCACCGGCAGCCAGTAGGCCAGGGCCGCCGGGTCAAATGGTGCACTGGCATTGCGTGCGTCAGTATAGCGTGCAAAGTACCAGGAGGACTCCACAAAGGTGTCCATGGTATCGGTTTCACGGCGTGCAGGTTTGCCGCAGCGTGGGCAGGTGCATTGTACAAAGGAGGGCGTTTCGGGCAGGGGGGAACGGCCATCGTCACGCACCTTGATGTCCAGAGGCAGGGTAACAGGCAGGTTTTCTTCTTTTTCCGGCACAACACCGCAGCTTTCGCAGTAGACTACGGGGATGGGGGCCCCCCAGTAGCGCTGGCGCGAGATATTCCAGTCACGCAGACGAAACTGCGTGGTAGCCTTGCCCTTGCCCTGGCTTTGCAGCAGGGCAGTGACGGCCTTCTTGCCCTCTTCATTGTCCATGCCGTCAAACTGGCCGGAATTAACCATGATGCCAGGGGCAGTATAGGCCTCTGTCATACTGTCAGGGTCAAGACTGACAGCCTGCGGCTGTACCACCACGCGGATGGGTAGACCGTACTTGCGGGCAAACTCGAAATCGCGCTGGTCGCCAGAAGGCACACCCATGACAGCACCGGTACCATAGTCAGCCAGAACGAAATTACCCAGCCAGAGCGGGATGCGCTCGCCCGTGAGCGGATGCACGGCATAGGCACCCGTGAAGATCCCTTCTTTCTCCAGTGTGTCAGACTGTCGGTCAAGACGATCCATATGGCGGATGCGTTCCACAAAGGCACGTACCTCATCTGCCTTTTCATAGCCCTGTACCAGGTGTTCCACCAGAGGGTGTTCCGGAGCCAGAGTCATGAAGGTGACGCCGAACAGCGTGTCGGGACGGGTGGTGAAGACAGAGAGACTGTCAACGCCGTCGAAGCTCTTTTCCAGGCCAAAGACAACTTCAGCACCCAGAGATTTGCCGATCCAGTTGCGTTGCATGGCTATGACCCGTTCAGGCCAGCCGCCTTCAAGACGCGCAAGGTCGTCCAGCAGTTCATCGCCGTAGGCTGTGATCTTCAGGAACCACTGAGTGAGGTCCTTCTGTTCCACCCGACTGTCACAGCGCCAGCACAGGCCGTCAATGACCTGCTCATTAGCCAGCACTGTATGGCAGGAGGGGCACCAGTTCTGCGGGGCCTTCCTGCGGTAGACAAGGCCCTTTTCCAGCAGGCGGAGAAAGAAGAGCTGCTCCCAGCGGTAGTATTCCGGGCGGCAGGTAGCCACCTCGCGCGGCCAGTCATAGGAATAGCCAAGGCGCTGCAGCTGGGCGCGCATATTGTCGATATTGGCATAGGTCCACTGGGCGGGGTGCACGCCGTGCTTGATGGCCGCATTCTCGGCCGGCAGGCCAAAGGCGTCCCAGCCCATGGGGTGCAGAACATTGAAGCCCTGCATGCGTTTGAAACGCGCTACCACGTCGCCTATAGAGTAGTTACGCACATGCCCCATGTGGATATTGCCCGAAGGGTAGGGGAACATCTCCAGCACATAGTACTTGGGCTTATTGCTCTGATGGGTGCAGGCAAAGGGTTTCTCTTTCTGCCAGCGGGCCTGCCATTTTTCTTCAATAGCCTGCGGGTTGTAGCGTTCTTGGCTCATGACTGAAATCCGATTTAGGGGTTGGCAGGGGCAGCAGGGCTCAACTGCCCGTTTCCCAGGGCTTTGGCCGCTGCGTCCAGAATGCCGTTGATGAAATTTCTGGCGTTATCCGTGCCGAACTGGCGGCCCAGGTCCAGAGCTTCGTTAATGGTCACCTTGGGCGGCACGTCCATCCTGTGCAAGAGCTCAAACATGGCCAGACGCAGCAGGGTCAGCTCTATACGGCCCATGCGGTCCACACGCCAGTTATGGGAAAAGCGGGCTATTGCTGCATCCAGAGCCTCGCTGTGGCTCCAGACACCTTCTACCAGCTCCCAGGCAAAGCCGGCGGGTTCCTGCCCCAGGTGGCTTTCGTCCATGGCGGTATTGTGCGGAGAGAGCACAAAGGCCCGGCGCAGTTCCATCCGCGTTTTGGCAGGCGTAAAGGAAAGACCGTACAATACCTGAAAGGCCAGCTCGCGCGCGCCACGTCGGGTGGCATTCCTGCTTTTGCTCATGACGTGACCGGCCTAAAGCTGTTCGCAGACGCGGATGGTCTCCAGCATGGCAGCAGCAGCTTCCACGCCTTTGTTGCCTGCCTTTGAGCCGGCGCGTTCAATGGCCTGCTCTATATTGTCACAGGTCAGCAGACCAAAACCGATGGGTGTATCATAGGCCAGCATGACGTGGGCAATGCCCTTGCTGGCTTCGGCACAAACATAGTCGAAATGTGGTGTACCGCCGCGGATGACCGCGCCAAGAGCCAGTATACCGTCATATTTTCTGGCTGCAGCCAGCTTCTGGCAGACAAGGGGCATCTCGAATGCGCCGGGGATGCGTACCAGGGTGACATCCTGCTTCTGCAGGCCATGGCGTTCCAGATAGTCCAGCGCGCCGCCAATCAGGCGGTCAACGATGAAATCATTGAAACGGGAAGCCACAATGGCGACCTTCAGGCCCTTGGCGTCCAGTTGGCCTGCAACTGTATTGATGCTGTGCATGCTGACTCCTTTGCTCGGCAGCGTTTGGGCATGGGATTGCCGGCAGCAGCCGGCCCGGATGAAACTGACCGAACATTTATACGCCATGTGCAGGGCAACGGCAAGGTGCGGAAAGGCATACCGCCGGGCAATCGCGTGAGGCCCATGTGCAGAATGCCCTTCCATTTCTGGCAGTTCTACTTACCGTCCTTCTTTTTAGTGAAATGTGCATAACATTGGGCTACAGGCGATGCCGGGTCCATCTCTGCCAGAAAGCATCCATTCGGCCTGGCGGGGAGGGGATTAGCGCGCTGCATACGCTCAGAGAAACTGTCTGTCAGGCGCACAGGCTGGTTCAAAAGAGTTCTGTTCAGTACCAGTGAAAGGCGTACACTGGTAAAAAACTGTTCAGCCATGAACGCATTGGCCCGCTCCAGAATTTCGTTACTCAGAAAATGCAGCTCCTGCATGAGCATGGTGTCTTCGACCCCTATCAGTAACGTGCCCTTATGCTGCCCCAGAGGGTGTGCCAACGGAGCCAGCTCATCCCCCATGACGAAATCCCAGTTCTGCCAGAGGGCAAACAGCCGTGCGCGTTCCGGCCCGGCCCCGAGAGCCGTGAGAACATTGTACAGCACATCTGCTGCGGCAACGGGGGCTTCCAGAGGCTCTCCTGTGCGGCCTTTCTGTTTACGAGCCCGATAGCCGGGAAAAGCTGTGTTTTTTTTCATGTGGATTGACGGTGACAGAGACAGGAATCTTGACCATATTTAGATATACTGATATTTACATCAAGTAAACTTGATTTATGTCATGAGAGCATATGTCCCTGATACGATTCAAAGCTTTGTCGGATGAGACGCGCCTGCGCCTTGTGCATATACTGCTGCATTACGAGCTTTCGGTCAACGAGCTGGTGCGCATCTTGGGCATGGGGCAGTCTCGGGTTTCGCGGCATCTGAAAATACTGACCGAGGCCGGGCTGCTTCTCTTTCGCAGGGACGGGCTTTGGGTGTTCTATGCCGTGCCCCGCAGTGGTGAAGCTCAGGACTTTTTACGCGCTGTTATACCCTTTGTACAGGTAGATGCGTTGATGCGTTCTGACCTTGCCATGGCGTCGCAGATACTGGAAGAGCGAGCCCGGAAGACCCGGCAGTTTTTCAATGCCATTGCTGAAGACTGGGATGAGCTCAATCGTGAGGTTCTGGAAAGCTTTGACCTGGCAAAGGCTGTCTGTGCCGCTGTGCCTCCCCGGTGCGGTACGGCAGTAGACCTGGGTTGCGGCACAGGGGCCGTGCTCGTCTGTCTGTTGTCTCTGAGCCGGGGGCTCATTGGTGTAGACGGTTCTGCCCGTATGCTGGAATTATGCCGCCGTCGTTTTGACGCTGAGGATATTGCCAGAGAGCGTGTTTCTTTACGCATCGGAGAACTGAGTCATCTGCCCCTGCGGGATCAGGAGGCCGATTTTGCCTGTATTAATCTGGTACTGCATCATCTTTCCGCACCAGAAGATGCCCTGCGTGAGATCTGGCGTATCATGGTGCCACAGGGGCGTCTTTTCGTAGCTGATTTCTTGCGTCATGAGGATGAGACCATGCGCAGTCGCTATGGAGATCACTGGCTGGGATTTGAAGAAGACGAGCTGATCTGCTTCATAGAGAGTGCCGGATTTCATATCCTGGAGTATACGAGGCAGCCTGTGGGGCGGGGACTGACCCTGTTGCTGGTACAGGCCTGTCGTAACTGAGTGAAGATATAACCTTCAAGGAGTGTTGTAATGGCTCAAGCACTGGATCTGACTCTGCCCTATAAGGTGGCGGATATCTCGCTGGCTGATTTTGGCCGGAAGGAAATGCAGCTTTCTGAGCAGGAAATGCCAGGCCTGATGGAATGCATCAGAAAATATGGTGCACAAAAGCCCCTTAAGGGTCTTAAGGTCACGGGCTCGCTGCACATGACCATACAGACGGCCATGCTGATCAAGACACTTCACGCCCTGGGTGCAGATATTCGCTGGGCTTCATGCAATATCTTTTCTACGCAGGATCATGCCGCCGCTGCCGTGGCTGCCGACGGGCTGGCCAGCGTCTTTGCCTGGAAGGGGGAAAGCCTGGAAGAGTACTGGTGGTGCACAGAGATGGCGCTAACTTGGCCTGATGGTTCAGGGCCGGATCTGATCGTGGATGACGGCGGCGATGCCACATTGCTCATTCATAAGGGCGTGGAGGCTGAAGCTGACCCCAGCATACTGGAGCAGAAGGCAGCCAGTAGAGAGTTTCAGTGTGTGCTGGACAGACTGGCCCTGCGCCTTAAGGAAAATCCCGGTCACTGGCAGAAGGTGGCGGCCAGTATCCGCGGTGTTTCTGAAGAAACCACCACCGGTGTGCATCGTCTTTATCAGCTGGAAAAAGAAGGCAGGCTGCTTTTCCCGGCCATCAATGTCAATGATGCGGTGACCAAGTCCAAGTTCGACAACCTCTATGGTTGCCGTGAGTCTCTGGCTGACGGTATCAAACGGGCTACTGACGTTATGGTGGCGGGAAAAGTGGTCGTAGTTTGCGGGTATGGTGATGTG
>JAFQNG010000088.1 GCA_017396005.1 Desulfovibrio sp. | reverse complement strand
CACTCTATGCAGCCAACGCTCTCCCCGGGGGATGTGGTGGTCATTGATACCTGCCGCGCAACACCCCTGCGTGACGGACAGATATACCTCGTGCGTCAGCCTGATGACCCGCAGGGCCCCTGCATGTTCAGGCGTTTGTCACTGCAGATGAGCGGGCGCTATGGCGTCATTGTGCTGAACCCGGATAATCTGGCAGGCGGCTATGAGCCGCTTATCAGGCATATGCACAGCAATGAGCTGCCTGTGAATTTTGTTGTGGGCAGGGCGTTGAAGTGTATTATCAGTATAACGAATAGTTAATACACTGTCAGATATCGCGTGCGCCTTCTGGCGTCATGCGGGCCTGTATGCGGCGTGTCCGCTTTGCCGACAATCTGTTCTTGACAATGATCCAAACCGGATGTTCCTGGTACGCTGATCTTCGTATCCCTTTGCTGGAGTTGTTGGTCTGATATTTGCATGTGCAGGGGCAAAGTTTGTCTGCAGCTGAGCCCGGCAAAGGAGAATCCCATGCAAGACGCGTTGTTTAGCGGACTTTTCGGCGCGCTGACCACAGAGCACCGCATGACCTTCATCGCCAATAATTTGGCGAACGTGAACACCAGCGGCTATAAACGCGAAACACTGGCCTTCAAGGATACCATGGCCCACTATGCCCATGATGAGATACGCGAGCCTCTCATGAACCTGCGGTCCGAGCCGCTCTTCCCTGAGCCCAAAAACATGGCCCGGCCCAGAATAGCCGTATCACAAATAGATTATTCGCAGGGGGCCATGAAGGTCACGGGAGACCCGCTGGATGTGGCCATCAATGGTGAGAATGCCTTTTTTCGTGTGACCACACCCAATGGAGATTTTTTGACGCGTAATGGTCATTTTGTGCTGTCAGCCGATGGCGTCATGATGACGCCCCAGGGCTTTGCCCTGCAGGGTCTGGCTGGTGAAATCGTCATCCCCCCGGGTACGCGCCAGCTGGTCATCAGCGGTGACGGGCAGGTCTGGGCAGACGGCGACATGGTCAATCAGATACTGCTCACCAGCGTGGACGAGCCGCAGAATCTGGAAAAAATGGGGCAGAATCTCTTTCGCCCGCGCCAGAATGTGGAAGTGGCTGAAGAGGACGCTTATCTGAACGGGGCACGGCTGGAGCAGGGCTTTATTGAGGCCGCCAATGTGGAAGTGGTTTCAGAAATGGTCAGCATGATAGAGACCCAGCGCCAGTTTGAAGCCTATCAGAAGGTGATGCAGACAGCTGACGCACTGGACCGTGCGGCCAATGAAAAAATAGGCAAGCGTCAGGGCTAGCCCTGTAACGTGAAACAAGGAGAAAAAGCCCATGATGCGCTCCCTGTACGCAGCAGCCACCGGCATGGTGGCCCAGCAGCTCAATATTGATGTCATTTCCAACAACCTGGCCAACGTCAATACCACAGGCTTCAAGAAAAGCCGGGCAGAGTTCGAAGATCTCATGTACCAGACCATGAAGATAGCCGGCTCTATCACCGACGGTGACAATATGCTGCCTGTGGGCATACAGGTGGGCATGGGCGTGCGGCCCACGGCTGTGCACAAGTTCTTCACCCAGGGGGACTTTCAGAATACCGGCAATGCCCTGGACGTGGCCATTGAAGGCGATGGTTTCTTTCAGGTGGATGTGAATGGTGAGCTCATGTACACCCGCGCCGGCTCCTTCAAACTCAATCAGGATGGTACCCTGGTCACGGCCAATGGCTACATCCTGCAGCCGGAATTTGCCGTACCTGCAGAAACCAAGAATATCTCCATCTCTGCCAATGGTCATATTGCGGCGCTGGACAGCGAAGGGCAGGAGATCGCGGCTGCTGAGATACCCCTCTATACCTTCATCAACCCGGCTGGTCTGGACGCGCGCGGGCGCAACCTCTACACGCCCACAGAAGCCTCGGGCGACGAACAGGAAGGCGTGCCCGGTACAGACAATGTGGGCACACTGGCCCAGGGCTTTCTGGAAATGTCCAACGTGGAAGTGGTGGATGAAATGGTCAATATGATCGTGGGCCAGCGCGCCTATGAAGTTAACTCCAAGGCCATTCAGACCTCAGATTCCATGCTGGGCATTGCTGTGCAGCTCAAGCGCAGTTAACGGCAGCTGGGCGGAATGACGCATGCGGCACATCAGGCACATATGTGGGCTGCCCCTGCCTGTTCTCGGGCTGCTTCTGTTCTGTTGCCTCTGCTGGCTGGCACCGTGGGATGCTGCCCATGGCGCGGCCCTGGGGGGCGTGCCGCAGGCCATCTGGCAGGATAATGATCGCAGCCATCGCCGTTCACCTGCGCAGATCAAGCATCAGCTGCGTCCGCCACAGGTGCGCGCTGCCCGCCTGTCACTGGCAGAAGACGCGCAGCAGGGCCGCACTGCCAGAGTGCGCAACCTTATTGCCGCCAACGCGGCATCTCTGCCTGTGGCGCCCGCACCGGGTGAACAGCTGCCCCTGCTGGAAGACGGCGACTGGCGGCTCAAGATACGTCAGGCCGCTGTAGTTGACGGCGATATGGTCCTGCTGGGGGATATTGCCGCACCGCTGGGCGAGATGGATGCCGTCCTCTGGAGCGACCTCAGGGAGCGGCAGCTCTGGCCTGCCCCTGAAGAGGAGGGCAAGCCGCTGCAGGTCAACCGCTCACGCCTGTCACAGGCGTTACGACAGCTGCTGGGCAGGGAGGTGGCCGGCCGTTGCATTCTGCCCACATCACTGGTCATACAGCGCGGGGGAGTGGTATTTGGTGAAGAGGCCCTGCGCTCCTATGTTGTCAAAAGCCTGACGCCGCAGCTGGCTGCCATGCCGGGTGAGGCCGAGCTGGGCGATTTTCGTCTGCCTGAATATATTTTTCTGGCCCATGCCGGGCAACGTGTACAGCTGGAGCCAGGCAGGCTGACACCAGGGCGCGTGCCCCTGCGCTTTGCCGTGCAGGAGGCTGACGGCACTGTGCTCAGGCGCGTTTCCGGCACGGTCAACCTGACGCTCTGGCTCACAGTGCCGGCAGCGGCACGGCCCCTGGCCAAGGGTGAGGCCCTGAGCCCTGACAGCATAACCTTTATGCGCGTCAATGCCGGGCAGCTGCGTGACCTGCCCTGGGACGGGCAGGGGGGGCCCTGGCAGACCGTGCGCGCCCTGAGCACGGGCGAGGCCATCCTGCAGAGCGATCTTGTGAGCCAGAATACTGTTCGGCGGGGTGATGTGCTGACCCTGGACTATGCGCGCGGTAATGTGCGCATGACCACCAAGGTGGAGGCCCTGGCCGATGGCGGGCCGGGAGAGACTATCCCGGTACGCAATTTGCAAACCAAAAGACAGGTATACGCTACCGTCAGAGACGGCGGCACTGTGGAGATCCACTAGCCAGGCCCGCGTCTGCGGGAGGAGATGAGCCATGCATGCCAGATTTCTTGTGCCAGTTCTGGGGGCAGTTTTTCTGTTCTGTACTGCCTGCGGCGGGGGGTCGCCCGCTAAACGTCCGGCCCTGCAGCCGCCCATGACGCCGCCGCAGGAATACAATCAGGAAGCCTATGGGGCTAATAATCCGGGCTCGCTCTTTGCCGCCAGCGAGCAGGATACTCTCTTTGCCGACAGCCGCGCCCGGCGTGTAGGTGACATTGTTGTGGTCAAACTGGTTGAAAATACCAAGGCCCAGAACAAGGCTGAAACCAATGCCGACAAGGATACCAGCAACAACTATGGGGTCAATGCGCTTTTCGGCAGAAGCAAGAGCGGCTTCATCCCCCTGGTGGGCATAGGCCCGCAGGCTAGGGTGGGTACACCTGCCCTCAATACCACCTCTGTCAGCGATCTGGAAGCCACAGGCACGACCAAGCGTGAAAATTATGTTACCAGCTCCATGGCTGCCCGCGTAACCCGCGTATTGCCCGGCGGCCTCCTGCAGATTGAGGGCGCGCGTGAGATACGCGTCAATGAAGAAACAGAATACATGGTGGTGCGCGGTATGATTCGCGCCAGAGATGTGGACGCAGACAATACCATCTATTCCACGCAGATAGCCGATGCCACCATCGAATACTATGGCCGCGGCGTACTGGCCGACAAGCAGAAGCCCGGCTGGTTCACGCGCCTCATGGACAATATCTGGCCGTTCTAGGCCCGGGGCACAATGACAGCAGGCGGGGGCGACCCCGCCTTTTTTGTCGTGCGCGGGCATATTGCGCCCTGCCCGGTCAGGGGATATGCTGCAGGGCGTGTTTAATCTCAACCCTGCGGCGGCAAGCCGCCTTATATGACCATAGATGATATTCGTGCACAACTGGCTGCAGACAGACCCACAGTAGGTACTTGGCTGCAATTACCCTCACCGGATGTGGCCGAGCTCATGGCCCGCGCCGGTTATGACTGGGTAGCCGTGGATATGGAACATGGCTCCTTTGGCCGTACTGGCCTGCCGGACGTCTTCCGGGCCATTGAATGCGGTGGTGCCGTGCCTTTTGCCCGTCTGCCAGAAGCCGGCAAAACCCACATCAAGGCCGCCCTGGAGGCAGGGGCCCATGGTCTGATCTTTCCCATGATAGAAAGTCGCCATCAGCTTGACAGGGCCATAGACTGGGCCACCTATCCCGGGCAGGACAGCTGGCGGCCTTCTGGTGAAACCGCCATGGAATACAGAGGTGTGGGCTATTGCCGGGCCAATGTTTTCGGCAAAGACTTTGACGCCTACCGCACCTGCATTGCCCGGGAGATATTTCTGGTGGCCCAGATAGAGCATATCCGCGCTGTGGATGCGCTGGATGCCATATTGACGCATCCGCGCCTGGACGCCATCATGGTGGGGCCCTATGATCTGTCGGGCAGCATGGGGCTCACCGGGCAGTTCGATCACCCAGATTTCAAGGCTGCCATGAGCCGCATTGATGCGGCCTGTCGCAGACACAAAGCCCGCATGGGCCTGCACATCGTGCAGCCTGACCCGGCAGAGCTGGCCCGGCAGGTGGCGGCAGGCTGCCGCTTTATCGCCTATGGCATTGATACGGTCTTTTTATGGCGCGGGGCTGAACGCCCCGTCCTGCAGGAGGCCCTGTGAAAATAAGCGTTTTTGGCGGCTCCGGCTTTCTGGGGTCGCATATCTGCGATAAGCTTTCTGAGGCAGGGCATGCCGTCACCATTGTGGACCTGCACCCCTCGCCCTGGCTGCGGCCTGATCAGACCATGCTCACGGGTGACATCCTTGATGAAAATACCGTGGCCCGGGCTGTGGAAGGCGCTGATGTGGTTTTCAACTACGCGGGTATTGCTGATATCGGTGAGGCCAACAGCCGCCCGGTAGACACGGCCCGCATCAATGTGTTGGGCAATGTCATGCTGCTGGAGGCCTGCCGCAGGGCGCAGGTCAGCCGCTATGTTTTTGCCTCGTCCCTCTATGTCTACGGCAAGTCAGGCGGTTTTTACCGCTGCAGCAAGCAGGCCTGTGAGATATATATTGAAAATTATCAGGCCATGCACAACCTGCCCTATACCATACTGCGCTATGGCTCACTCTATGGCCCGCGCACAGACAGGCGCAACGCCATACACCGCTTTGTACACGAGGCCCTGACCACGGGCAGCATTACCTATTATGGCGCGGCCACAGCCCTGCGTGAATATGTGCATGTGGATGACGCCTCAGCTGCCACACTGGCCATTCTGGATCCGGAATTTGAAAATCAGAATATCATCATTTCCGGCAATCAGCCCATGCGTGTTGGTGATCTGTTCAGGATGATCGGCGAGATGCTCGGGAAGGAGCTGACCATCAACTATCAGAACGACCCCAACAGCGGGCATTATCAGATAACCCCCTATGCCTTCATGCCCAAGGTGGGGCGCAAGCTCGTGCCTCCACTGACCGTAGATCTGGGGCAGGGTATCCTGCGTGTCATGGAAGAGGAACATAAGGCTCTGCATCCTGATCTGCAGGCCCAGGGCGGCTATCTTGTATCCACCGACGACTGACAGCAAGGAGAGCATATGAACATCATTGCCATTATTCCGGCGCGTATGGGTTCCAGCCGTTATCCCGGCAAACCTCTGGCCCTCATCCACAATGTGCCCATGGTGGGGCATGTGGCCTTTCGTACAGCCATGAGCAAAACCCTTTCTTCCACCTGGGTGGCCACCTGTGACGCAATCATCGAAAACTACTGCAGGGATGCCGGTCTGCACTGCGTCATGACCGGAGATCACCATGTGCGCTGCTCCACACGCACGGCCGAGGCCCTGCTCAAGATTGAGGCCAGCACAGGGCAGAAGGCCGATATTGTAGTCATGGTGCAGGGCGATGAGCCCATGGTGCGCCCGGAGATGATTGATGCCGCTGTACAGCCCATGCTGGATGACCCGTCCATCAATGTGGTCAACCTCATGGCCGACATGGATACCCTGGAGGAATTTGAAGACCCCAATGAGGTCAAGGTAGTGGTGGACCGCAATAACGATGCGCTCTATTTTTCGCGCGAGCCCATCCCCTCGCGCAAGAAGGGGGCTGACCGTGTGCCCATGCGCAAGCAGGTTTGCATCATTCCCTTCCGGCGTGACTACCTGCTGCGCTTCAATGAAATGGAAGAAAGCCCGCTGGAGATTTATGAATCGGTGGATATGATGCGTATTCTGGAGCATGGTGAGAAGGTGCGCATGGTGCCTACGGACTGCCGCAGCTGGAGTGTGGACACCCCTGAAGACCTGGCCCGTGTGACTCGTCTGATGGAAGGCGATGACCTCATGCAGGAGTACCGCAAATAGATGGAAGCCGCCCACCCCTCGTTACGGCAGCGCCTCTGTGCCGCCCTGGAAGAATTGTGGATAGCCCTGTGGGGCTGGATACCTACGCCGCTCGGTATGGCTTTGCGTCTTCTCTTCTGGCGGCCGCTTTTTGCCGCCTGTGGTTCAGCGCGTTTTGCCACAGGCCTGACTATGGCCGGCTGTCGCAATATGCGCCTGGGGAGCGGGGTCCGTCTGGGCCGGGGCTGCTTTATCACTGCTGACAATGGCAGCCTTGTGCTGGAAGAGCATGTGGCTGTCTCGCCCTGTGCGCATCTTGGGGCTGACGGCGGACGTATCGAAATCGGCGCGCATACGGCCATTGGCCCGGGTACGGTCATCCGGGCAGCCAATCACCGCTTTGAACGGAAGGATACGCCCATCATGCGTCAGGGTCATCAGCCGGGAGAAGTCATCATCGAAAGTGATGTCTGGATAGGCGCCAACTGCGTCATCACTCCTGACGTACGCATCGGGCGCGGGGCTGTGGTGGGTGCAGGCGCTGTGGTGACGCGCAATGTGGCCCCCTTTTCCATTGTGGGCGGAGTACCTGCCCGGCTTATTGGCCGCCGGGGCGACGGCATGTCCCTGCGCTCCAGTCTGGATGTTCTGTAAACCTATGAGTGAATCCATGTCTTTGCAATGTCTGGTTTTTGACTGTGACGGTGTTATTCTGGACAGTGTGCCTGTCAAGACACGGGCTTTTGCCCGCCTGGCCGAACCCTTTGGCGAAGAAGCACGGGACCGTATGGTTATGTACCATACGGTGCATGGCGGGGTAAGCCGTTACAAGAAATTTGCCTGGTTTTTTGAAGAGGTGCTGGGCAGGGCCATTACAGCAGAGGAATCCGCTGACTGGGGCCGTCGCTTTGCCGCATATGCTCTGGATGAGGTGCGGCGTTGCCCATTGATACCCGGTGCCATGGACGTGCTGGAGCGCTGGCACGGCAGGCTGCCGCTCTATGTCTGCTCCGGCGCCCCGCAGGAAGAGCTTGACCTGGTACTGCATGAACGCGGATTGCACGCCTTTTTTTCAGCCGTGTACGGCTCGCCGCCATCCAAGGCCCGTCTGCTGGCGCGTGTGCTTTCTGAGGCACGGGTATTGCCGGAAGAAACGCTCATGATTGGCGATGCCGTGACAGACCGTAATGCTGCTGAAGAGGTGGGCACACTGTTTTATGGTGTGGGCGCAGAGCTGAAGGGCGGGCCTTTTCCCTGGGGGGAAGACCTGCGCGCACTGAATGCCTGGATAGAACAGCAGCTGTAAAACGACGTGTCATGAAAAATTTTATTGTCGTTTTTGCCAGTCTTGTTTTTCTGGCAGCAGCTTTCTGCCTGACAGGGCCGTCAGCAGGCAGTGCCGCGGCCAGTCCGCCGTCTGCGGAAGAAGAGATGCAGAAGGCTGATGCCATGCTGGCTTTCAGTAATAACGCTTCCATGTATTTGGATACGGGCTGGTATGCCCTGCCTGATATCCTGCAGGAGCAGATGGCAGTGTATTTTGACGCATGGCTCCTGCTGCCCCGTCCACAGGTCGGGGTTACCCGTACGCAGGCACGACAGGCACTGACGCCACCGCCGGGCCTGTTCAGCCCTGAGGATGAGGCGCGCATGGCCGAAGCTGTGCAGCGCATGGACAGACTGCTGGATTCCATGATGGCCGATTACCGGGCCATGAGCCGTTACGTTGCTGATACGACTATCAGGGATGACGGGGCCAGGGGACGCAGCCTGGCCTTCAGTATGCGCAAGGATCACAAGGCCTTTGTGGCTGCCCGTGAGCAGTGGGCAGCTGTGGTGGAGCCCCGGGCCCTGGAGGCAGAAGAGCTTTTACTGCAGGGGCACCCACTGAGGCGACAGATCACCGGTGCCTGGGAGATCTTCAGGCTTTTGGGCAGGGCAGTGCTGCTTCTGCAGGAGGCAAAGCCGGACAGAAAGGCGCTGGAAAATCTGTGGCAGAAACTGGCTGTACAGCTGGAAAGCCTGAAGAAACCTCCTTTTCAGGGCAGCCCGGCTCTGGAGCGTCAGTACAGGGCCTTTCTTGCAGAGGCGGGCCGTTTTGAAGCCGCTCTGGGCCGCGGCGTCAATGAAGGTTTTTACAGTCAGGTACGGCAGGGCCTCAATAACGCACAGGAGGAAAGCCGCAGGGCGTATAATGGCTTTGTCAACGCGGTCAACAGCAGTCAATAGCTGTCGATATGCTGACATAAGTATGCAAAATATTATATAACATATTGAAAATAATATAAAAAATATATTTGGCAAGCCTCTTGCATAAAAATGGTCATTCAATGAGATTCAGGCCCGGTACGACCGGGGTAGCCATGAGGGAGGTTTGCATGTTCTTTCTGTTGGGAAGCAGCGAAAAAAAGGCCCGTAAAAGCGAGAAACAGGCGCGCCCGTCCGAGGCTAACAGCAGGGTGCGTGATATATTCATGGCAGGGCGTTTCCCCGTGGTTACTACCCATCAGGTAGAAGGACGCCGCATTGCCAAGGTGCTGGGGCTGGTCTGCTGTCGGGGCTTTGATTCAGAAGAAGCTTTCTTTGGTATGGCCGGACGTGCTTTGAACAAGGGAGCCCAGGCCATTGTGGGCTATAGTGAAAATATAGCCTTTCACCCGGACGGCAGCAAATATTTCTCCTGTTTCGGCACAGCTGTCATGTTTGAATATGACCCGCTGGACCCGGATTCCTTGCCGCTCATGCTGCAGCAGAAATTCAGAGAACGCGAGCAGCAGCCTGTCTGTGAGCCATTTTAGATTTTGAAGAACAGGTCTTCCTGCAAAAAGCCGCATAATGCGGCTTTTTGCATATCAGTAGACAACATTGACCAGAGCCAGACCTGCTGCCGGGGCCGTAGGTGAAGGCAGGGCACGCCTGTCGCAGGCTGCCAGAATGGCCGGGATGTCTGCGGCGTTCAGCCTGCCCCGTCCGCATGCTGCCAGCAGTCCAGCCAGGTTGCGCACCATCTGCTTGAGAAAGCCGTTGGCCGTGACGTAAAGGGCCAGCATGGGCGCGTGTGTGGGATAATAGGGCAGGGGGGGCAGAGCTTGCAGCTCCAAGCTGCTGATATGGCGCACAGTGCTTTCCATATCTGTCCCTGCATTTTGCAGGCTGGCAAAGTCCTGCTTTCCTGCAAGGTGGGGCAGGGCCTCACGCATGACTTCCACATTCAGAGAGCCGCAGGACCAGACAAAGGGCAGAAGCGCCGGCGGGGTAAAGCCCTGCTCCGTCCAGAACTGATAGACATAGGTTTTGCTCAGGGCGTCCTTGCGGGCATGGAAGCTCTCATGCACCGGCCCGGCAGAAAGAATGCGGATGTCCGCAGGCAGCAGGGCATTGAGACAGCGTCGCCAGTCCTGCTCAGCCCTGTCATCGGGTACATTGCAGTGAGCTACCTGCCCATGGGCATGTACCCCTGCATCAGTGCGGCCAGAACCGAAAACGCGTATGTGCTGCCCGGTCACAATGCGCAAAGCCGCCTCCAGCGCGCCCTGTATGGTGGGCGGCGGTGACGGCTTCTCCTGTATCTGCCAGCCGCTGTAGGCACTGCCCACATAGGCCAGCACCATTTTAAGGCGCATTACTCAGGCAGCCTCATACGGGTAATCAGCTCCGTAAACTTGGCTGTCTTGGCAGGATTGGTATAGGTGAGTATTTCACCGGACTGCTTTGGCGCCATGCCAGACAGTATTCTGACGGCTACACGTTCATCCATGCTCTCCAGGGCCTGGGCAGCCTTGCGCGGCTTCATATTGGCATACATCTGTATGAGATGGCGCACCTTTTTTTCTTCCAGATCCCGCGCTTCATTGATCATGTCCTTCATCTTGCGCTCGGCTTCTTCCAGCTCTTTCAGACGCTGATCCATCTGCTGGCGGAGCATAAGGATATCCTGCTGCTGGCGGGCCAGCTCCTGTGTCTTGCCGTTGGGATCATCGTGAGGCGTTTCAGCCTTGATATGGGGTACAGGGGCAGGCTGTGTTATGTCCCGGCTGCGCGGCAGAGCAGGTCCATTGGCGGCCTGGCCGGACATCTGATTGAACTGCTGCCCTGTATTCTGACCCGGCAGGCCAGGGGCATAGCCCATGGGGGCTAGCTGCTCTGCAGGGGCAAAAGGTGAGCTGCTGCCGGCAGGTGGCTGGGGCACAGGCATATCCTGTACCGCTGCATGAGCAGTCTGCACACTGCCCAGAGCCGGAATGGGCAGTCGTGTCAGGCCCAGCATGTCTAGCAAACCTTCATCTTTCTGCGGGCGTCTGCTGCTCTCCGCGGCCAGAAGGGCGTCAGAGGGCAGAGGTGTCTGACGTTCCGGCTGTACAGACAGGGGCAGGGGTGTTGCTGTATGCTGAGGCACGGCCGCATCGTGTGCAAAGCCTGATCCGGCCTGCATGGGGGCCTGAGCTGTCTGTACGCTTTGCGCCATGAGTGCGGCGTCTGTTTTCTCAGGCTGAGCAACCCTGGTGTTCTGCTGCACACCTTGCTGTGAGACCTGCTCGGTAGCAGTCTTTTCCCAGGAAGGGTCCTTCTGGTCGTGTATCCATGTGGGCCAGGGCATGTCCAGCGTGATCATGCCCAGAATGACGACTTTCATGAAGCAGAGCACCGCCAGGCAGCGGAAAAGTCTAGAAAGACGGAGCTTTGTAGCGGAGGGTCGCGATTTCGTCATTGAAGCGTTGCTCCTTCAGGGATTCTTCACGCTGATAATGTTTCTTCTTGTGCTCTTTGAGTTTCTCAAGCAGCTTTCTGTCCATGGCACGGGCAGCCAGCAGAGCACGTGCTTCATCGGCTACCTGCTCAGCCATGCGTGTCTGCAGGGCTGCGGCCGCCAGATCGCTTTGCAGGCCTTTGATATACTGTTCCTGCAGCCAGCGTTCACCCTGCTGCACCATATTTATCTGATTCAGTCTGTCCAGTGCCTGCGTCATCTCGCTCTGCACTGCTGCCTCCTGGCTGCGGGCATCAAGCAGACGACGCTGTGCCGAGGCCATGCGCACCTTGGCTTCTTCTTCCTGTTGTTCTCTGTACTCGAGAACTTTTTGCATGCTGAAGCGAAACGCCATACTCTGACTGTTCTTTGACAAATATAGAATATAACACTGCGTTTGCAAAGTACGGGCCACAAAGGCCTTTTCAGATATTCAGGGCAGCGGCATGGTTAACAGGGCCACACCCCCTGCCGGGATTGTAGCTCTTGCGCAGGGCCACATTGAGATAGGCCTGAGCGTTGCTGACAGCTACCTGCAGTGGCAGCCCCTTGCCCAGGCCT
Organism: Desulfovibrio sp.; assembly: GCA_017396005.1. Taxonomy (GTDB): domain Bacteria; phylum Desulfobacterota; class Desulfovibrionia; order Desulfovibrionales; family Desulfovibrionaceae; genus Desulfovibrio. The sequence continues at coordinate 8,250 of JAFQNG010000088.1, read as the reverse complement.
GTGGCGATGGCGGCTGACAGGGTGCAGCCCGTACCGTGATTGTTGATGGTTTCAACCCTGGCCTGTGGCATTGCCTTGGGGGCCTGACCGGGCTGGCAGAGGTAATCTGTGACCATGATGCTGCTATCCATGTGACCACCCTTGATAAGCACGGCTTTTGCTCCCATTTGCAGCAGGCGCTCACCGGCGGCAAAGGCGGCTTCCTGCCCGTCGATGATGATGCCAGTCAGCATTTCGGCCTCAGGGCGATTGGGCGTGAGCAGATCGCTCAGAGGCAGAATTTCATTTTTCAGTGCTTCAATAGCATCGTCACGCAGCAGTTTGCTCCCGCTCTGGCTCATGGATACAGGGTCGACCACCAGGGGGAAGTCGCGCTTACGCAGAATCTCGGCCAGAACGCCAATGATCTGAGCTGAAAAGAGCATGCCGGTCTTGGCTGCTGCCACAGGAAAACCTTGCAGAACCGTAGTGAGCTGTTGGGCCACAAATTCCGGCTCAGGGGCATGTATGCCGGTGACGCCCTCGCCGTTTTGGGCTGTGAGTGCTGTGATGACGCTCATACCATAGCCGCCGAGGGCCATAATAGTTTTTAGATCAGCCTGTATGCCTGCTCCACCGCCGGAATCGGAACCGGCAATGGTCAGAATGTTGGGGGGGGTAAGCATAGGGTCTCCTTATAAAGAAAGGGCAGGGCGCAATGCCCTGCCCCGGGTCTGCCTGCCCGTCAGTATAGCCTGTGCCGGAAGGCAGCGCAATATCTAGGCCTGCTGCACAGCGGCCTTGCGGCGACCCACCATCATAAAGGCCACCATGGCGGTCAGGGCGCAGGCCACGCCTATCATATTGGCCATGTCGATGTTGATGCCAAAGCCCATCTTGGGTTCATAGCAGATATAGCTGACGCACACTGCTGTCATGAATACAGCCGGCAGACTGCATATCCAGTGCAGACGCTCATGACGGGCCAGCCAGACAGCAGCTGTCCAGAGCATGATGGTGGCCAGTGACTGATTGGCCCAGCCGAAGTAGCGCCAGATGATGTTGAAGTCCACCAGAGAGAGCACGATACCCACGGCAAACATGGGCATAGCGATGTACAGGCGCGACATGATGGGCTTCTGTGAGTAACGGAAGGTCTCGGCTATGGTCAGGCGTGCAGCGCGGAAGGCTGTATCACCGGAGGTAATAGGCAGCACCACCACCCCGAGTATGGCCAGTACACCGCCCACAGTACCCATGAGAGCAAAGGAGGATTCGCTCACCACATTGCCGGGGCCGCCTGCGGCCAAGGCTGCCTGCAGAGCTTCCGGCCCGTGATAAAAGCTCATACCCACGGTAGCCCACACCAGGCCGATGAAACCTTCGGCGATCATGCTGCCGTAAAACACGGGCTTGCCCAGCTTTTCATTGGCCATGCAGCGGGCCATGAGAGGGGACTGCGTGGCGTGAAAGCCTGACAGTGCGCCGCAGGCCACTGTGATGAAGACCAGCGGGAAGATGGGCAGATCCTTGGGATGCTGATTGGCCCAGTGGGCGGAGTTGTAGAACTCTGTGCCGCTGGTGAACATGGTTACGGTGATGCCCACGGCCATGAAAATGAGAATAGCCCCGAAAATGGGGTAGAAGCGCCCGATAATGGCATCAATAGGCATGATGGTGGCCAAAAAATAATAGGCAAAGATGATCACGACCCAGAACTTCATATCCATCCAGGCCGGAGTAAGCTTGGCCAGCAGACCGGCCGGAGCTGCCACAAAGACCACACCTACAAGCACCAGCAAAACAGTGGCAAAGACGCGCATCATCTGTTTGGCGGCGCTGCCCAGGTTGTCTCCCACGATTTCAGGTACATTGGCCCCGTTATAGCGCACGGAAAGCATGCCTGACATATAATCATGAACAGCACCTGCAAAGATGCTACCAATGACTATCCAGATTAGAGCCGAAGGCCCCCACAGCGCCCCGAGAATGGGACCGAACACCGGCCCCACACCAGCGATATTCAGCAGTTGTACCAGCCAGACTTTCCAGGTGGGCATCTCTACAAAGTCCACACCGTCAGCGTGGGTGTGGGCTGGCACGGGGCGGGCCGGCTGTGCGCCGAAAATACGGGCCACAATGCCTCCGTAGATGATGTAGCCCACAACAAGAGCCACACAGGCCAGAATGAAATACATATAATTGGGCATGACACCCCTCCGGTTTGGAGTGAAATAGAAAACCTGACTGCTTGTCAGACTGTAAAAATTGCCAATGATTATCGTTTATCACTCATGCAAAAGAACAGTCAATGGTTTTGCCGTGCCAATCTTCCCTGTCAATATGCTGTCATGACCAGATGCGTAATCAGCGTTCAAAATAGGTGTAGCCGCGCAGGCCGTCTTCAAAGGCCTGCATCACTGCAAAGCGCTCACTGGGTGAAATACGACCCTGGCGTACGGCCTGCTCTGCCGTGCTGCGCAGATCTTCAAGGATGCGTCGCGGGTCATACTCCACGTAGCTCAATATATCTGCTACAGAATCTCCCCGTATCTCACGCACATATTCATAGGAACCGTCGTCCGAGACGCGTATGGAGACCACATTGGTGTCACCCATGAGGTTATGCAGATCCCCCAGGGTTTCCTGATAGGCCCCTACCAGGAAGACGCCGAGGTAATATTCTTCGCCATCACGCAGGGGATGCAGATCCAGTGTGGATTTCATGCCCTGTGGGTCGATGAAATGGTCGATACGCCCGTCAGAATCGCAGGTGATGTCGGAAATGATACCCTGCCGTGAAGGAAATTCCTTGAGGCGGTGAATGGGCATGATGGGGAAGAGCTGGTCAATGGCCCAGGAGTCTGGCAGGGACTGGAAGACGCTGAAATTACCGTAATAGATGTCGGCGAGGCTCATGTCGATGTCTGCCAGGTCGCGGGGCACGTTTTTGAGGCGGGTTTTCTCCTGTGCGATGCGCATGATAATGGCCCAGAAGAAGCGTTCGGCCAGGGTGCGCTGGCGCAGGGTGACGCGTCCGGTAGAAAAGTGCTGGCGCATCTCGTCACGGTAATAGATGGCGTCGTTATAGCATTCCTGCAGATTGCGCAGCGAAATACTGCTCAGTACTTCGCGCAGGTTACGTACCGGTTCGGGCGTATCTTCCGGTAGTTCGTCCGGCAGCTGTACTTCTTCCACAGCACTGACATCCAGGATATTGAAGAGCAGCACAGAGTAATAGGCCACAGTAGCACGGCCAGATTCGGTGATGATGTGCGGGTGGGGCATCTTCTGCTCATCAAGGATACTCATGACAGCTTCCACAACGTCGGCACAGTATTCGTCAAGATGATAGTTGCGCGAAGAGATGTAATTGGTGTGTGAGCCATCGTAGTCAACGGCAAGGCCGCCGCCCAGGTCCAGATAGCCCATGGGTGCGCCTTCCTGCACTAGGCCTGCGTAAAGGCGTGTACCCTCCATGACGCCGGTGCGGATATCGCGTATGTTGGAAAGCTGCGACCCCAAGTGATAGTGGAGCAGCTTGAAGCAGTCCAGCATGCCGTGCTCCTTGAGGGTGTCTACCACGTCCACTATCTGGGCCGGGGAAAGGCCGAAGGTGGATCGCTCCCCGCCGGAGTCTGTCCAGTGCCCCCCTGCCTTGACAGAGAGCTTGGCCCGTACGCCGATATTGGGGCGTACGTTCAAGGCCTTGGCGCGCTGCAGCAGTACCTCCAGCTCGCCGGGCATTTCCAGCACAAAGAAGAGATTGAAACCCAGGCGCAGAGCCTGCAGGCCCAGGTCGATGAACTCTTCGTCCTTGTAACCGTTGCAGATGATGCAGGCCTCCTGGTCGCGCGTCAGTGAGACAGCGGCAAGCAGCTCTGCCTTGGAACCCACCACCAAGCCGTGATGGTAACGTGCACCAAACTGGGCGATTTTTTCCACTACCTGCTGCTGCTGATTGACCTTGATGGGGAAGACCCCTCGATACTGCCCTGTATAGCCCAGACTCTTGATGGCCCTGCGAAACGATTCGTGCAGACTGGCGATGCGCGAGTCCAGAATATTTTCCACACGCAGGAGCACAGGCATATCATAGCCGCGTTCCTGCAGGCCTGCGATAATCTCCGGCAGGGGAACCTGAGGACCTTTGTGCCCCTGTGGGCAGACTACCACTTCGCCGGCGTCTGAAACATTGAAATAGCCGGCCCCCCAGTTGCGGATGCCGTACAGTTCGATGGAATCCTCAACCCGCCACTGCTGCAAGGCACGGTTTTTTGCCAATGCTCTCTCCTTGGCGCCATCCGGCGCGTAAACGTTGGTGAATGCCGTGGCATTATGCCGTGAAGACAGGCAAAGTCAATGGCAGGCGAGATGAGCAAACCCTCGTGGGCTTCGCCCTTCAATATATAGCCGGCAGACTGTATCTGCATATACCATTACAGCCTTGACGAAGCTGCGCTCTTATTTCACTCTGAACAGCAGAAAAAACGGCTTATCCCGGCCTTTGGCCGGTCTCTTTGGGAGGGCGAGATGAGGGTATGGTATCGCATATCTTTTTGCCTGTCGTTGCTGGCGGTTCTGATTCTGAGCGCCTGTTCGGATGATGAGGGCAAACGCAGTGGCCCGTCACCTGCACCTGTGCGTGTGCAGGCGGCAGAGCGTGGTGATGTGCCGCGCCTCCTGCATGCCGTGGGTAATGTGAAAGCCTCAGCCAGCGTGGGCGTTAAGCCCCGCGTCACGGGTGAGATACTCAAGCTGCATTTTATCGAAGGGCAGGATGTGCGCGAAGGTGATCCTCTCATCACCATAGATCCACGTCCCTTTGAGGCGGCCCTGCGTGAAAAGCGTGGCCTGCTGGCCAAGTCAGAAGCGCAGCTGAACAAGGCTGTGGACGATGCGCGCCGCTATCGCAGGCTGGTAGGCGGTGGCTATGTGAGTCGCGAGGCCTTTGAGCAGACAGCCACCGAAGCGGCGGCCCTGCGGGCTACGGTGCAGTCAGACAGGGCCGCAGTGGAAAGCGCTGCCCTGGATCTATCCTACTGTACGGTGACAGCCCCCATTGGGGGGCGCGTGGGTGCCCTCAAGGTAGACAGGGGCAATATGGTCAAAAATACTGATGACACACCTGTCGTCACCATAGACACGCTGGCCCCTATCTATGTGAATTTCTCTGTGCCAGAGGCCCATCTGCCCGTTATTCTTGAGCGGATGGGACAAGGGGATGTGCCCGTGCAGGCCACCCCAACCGGAGGGCAGCCTGAAACGGGTCTGCTGACCCTGGTGGACAATACGGTGGACGTTAGCACCGGTACCATACGCCTGCGTGCATCCTTCGCCAATGAGGCACGGCGCCTCTGGCCGGGACTTTTTGTCAATGTGGAGCTGCCGCTGGGCATGGCGCAGAATGCCATGAGTGTGTCCAGCCGTGCTGTGCTGACAGGCCGTGACGAAAGTTATCTCTATGTGGCAGGTCAGGACGGGCGTGCGCAGTACCGCAGGGTCAAGGTGCTTTTTGAACATGCGGGCCGCAGCGTACTGGAGGGCGAGCTGACGCCCGGCGAGCTGGTAGTGGTGGAAGGGCAGGTGCGTCTGGCCCCTGGTCTGCCGCTGGATATACGGAAGTAGGCTGCAGGCAGAAGGCGCTTATGCGTTCGGCCCATACAGCCTCTGGCAGAGGGCTGCTCCATTACTCAGGCCGGCAAGCGCTCTGTCAAAAGCCTCGCAATGCTCTTCGGGCAGACTGAGGTGGAGGCTGGCAGTGTCCTGATAATCTCCCTGCACGATACGAGCCTCGAAAGAGGGTAGAAGGCGGTGCAGGCCGTCTAGATGGGCGTACTCCAGACATATCTCCAGAAGGGCCAGGGGTACGCGTTCCACAGTGGAAAGCCCGGCCAGATTTTCACGCACAGAATCCTGATAGGCGCGTACAAGCCCGCCTGTGCCCAGCTTGACCCCGCCGAACCAGCGCGTCACCACTACAGCTATTTCGCCTACACCCGAATGCAGCAGAATCTGCAGCATGGGCCGCCCGGCCGTGCCGTGGGGCTCACCGTCGTCAGAAGAGCCTATCTGTCCGGTATGCCCTGGAGCGCCCGCCACAAAGGCCCAGCAGTTATGAGTAGCGTCGGTATTGGCCCGTCGTATGCTTTCGATGAAGGCCCGCGCAGCTTCCGGGCCAGGAGCATGAACGGAACGGGTGAGAAAGCGGCTGCGGCGGATGATCAGCTCACTCTGATGCGGGGCCTCGGGCAGGGCTGCAGGAACAGGATAACGTGCCATGCCCCATTCTTGCAAAAAAGACGCGGTAAAGGCAAATATAATCTGAGAACATATTTATAAGGAATGATTATTGCCTGATGGCTGGTGTGTAGGCTGAAGGACTGGCATATCCTTTGACCCTTGTGCCGGATGGCCTGCCACTGAAGACCTGTCTGGCATCCAGGTCGAGAGGTTCACTGAATACATATTTCATGTACTTTTCCTTGTTGATGAAGCGCTCTGGGTAAAATTGACAAGCAATGTGTTACAAAGTACATCTTTTGAAACACGGAGATTGTCATGCCTGATTCCATCTTTACCCTCCGAATATCCTGTAAACCTCTGACAAGTTCGGCACGAAGAGTCTGAAGCCCAACAAGTCGTTCGCAGGCTTCAATACGCATGACGGCTAAATCACCAACGCCATTTTTGGTGATAAAAACAGGGGCCTGAGGGCTTTGACAGTAAGCAGAAATCTCAGAATACTTGTTTCTGAGGTCGGAACTGGGTCTGATTGCTGGCATGTAGAACTCCTTATTTTTCTATCAACTCAGTCCTCGATAATCCTATATTTGCCTTGAGAACCAGCAAGCCTCCCGCTATCCTGTCTTCATGAAACTCAACCGAACTACCGTTCAGATCATCGGGCAGGCTGATGACGCCTGTTCGATGTCTGCTGAGCTTCCATTGTATCTCTCACCCGTAGAAGCCGGTTTCCCATCCCCTGCAGAAGACTACACCGAGCAGAAGCTCAACCTGCACAAGTATGTGGTCAGGCATGAGGCTGCTACCTTCTTTGTCCGTGCACATGGCGATTCCATGATCAACGCGGGTATCCATGACGGTGATCTGCTGGTGGTGGATCGCTCCGTGGCTGCCGAGCACAATCGGGTGGTCATAGCTGCGCTGGAAGGCGAGCTGACCGTAAAACGCCTTGTCAGGAAGGATGGTCGTGTGTTGCTGGCTCCTGAGAACCCAGAGTATCCTGAGTTTGACATCACCCTGCATGAGCATGTCCATATCTGGGGAGTGGTGACCTATGTCGTCCACAAGCTTTAGGCCGTCACCGCGAAAGCTCTGGGCACTGGTGGACTGCAACAACTTCTACGCTTCCTGTGAGAAGCTGTTTCGTCCTGACCTGGCAGATCGACCTGTTGTTGTTCTCTCCAACAATGACGGCTGTATAGTGGCGCGTACGCAGGAAGCCAAAGCCTTGGGCATCCCGATGGGGGCCCCTGAGTTCAAGGTGCGGCATCTGCTTCGGGAGCACAGGGTTATGGAGCTTGTTGCCGGAGGGATTGCCGTACATATCCGTACCAGCAGGCATGATGAGGATGCCTGCGACCAGACGGCTCAGTGCCCCTTACCTGTGCCTACAGACGACTCACGGACGCTTCTGAAGGCCGCCAGTTACAGTCTTGCAGGCATCTATGAAAAGGGTTATGCCTATGCCAAAGCCGGAATTAGGCTCTACGACTTGCATCCCAGGCACGGACAACAGGCCAGCCTGCTGACATTGACACCGACATACACGATGGACAGTCTGAAGGCTCTTGACAAGATCAACGCACGACATGGCAGGCATACACTCCGTTACGGTGCAGAAGGCCCTGATAACGCAGATTGGCATATGCAGCAAAAACGCCGTTCTCCACACATGACCACCAGCTGGGAGGAGATTCCGGTGGTGGTATGCAGGTAACGAAGTAAATACTGAACATATATTCTGCTTTTGTCGAGCCTAAGAATTTTAAAAAGTAAACCATTGAGGAGGTCTTGTGCAAATCCAGCAAATACGAAATGCCGCTGTCCGTATCAATATATAGCGGCAAAACATTTTTGACAGATCCCTGGCTCATGGATGAAGGCGCACTGGGTGTCTTTGCTGACTCGCCATACTGCTGCGCTGATCCTGCAAAAGAAAATATTCCAATGCCTATGTGCGATCTGCCTATGTCTATGGATGATATTCTTCGTAACGTAGATGCCTACATCGTAACACATATCCAT
>JAFQNG010000087.1 GCA_017396005.1 Desulfovibrio sp. | reverse complement strand
TTTCTGCGCTGACAATATTTCTGCAGGCTATGAGCCTCTACTGCTTGATATGAATATGGATGCTGACAATATCATCGGCTCAGTCAAAAATGTCATCAAGAGCCTGTAGGCATGCGGCGTATCGTCTTTCTTGAGCAGTATGGATTCTACCAAGGAGAATGAATGACCTTCATGCTAAGGGATATTCTGAAGCACTGCTGGAAAGTCGCACCGCAGCCCCTGCGCCTGCTGGCTCTCAATGCTTTGTGTCTTTTGCAGGCGCAAAAGCGCTCTACAGCACAACCGAAGGCCGGGCCACTCTATGTATGCGGACCGTGGTACAGCACAAGCGGCATCGGCCAGGGGACGCGCCTTTACATGCGACATTGCCGTGAACAGGGGCAGGATGTCATACCTGTGGATATTACGGACGCCATGCGGCTTCGGTGTGATTTCCAACCTGAAGAATCCCCTTTGCGTATCTCAGAAGCGCAAAATATCCATGGGGGCGGTACTGTGGTCATCCATGCCAACCCTCCGCAGTTTCAGATAGCTCTCTGTGCCCTGGGCAGGGACTTTGTACGCCATAAGCACATCGTAGCCTACTGGGCATGGGAGCTGGAGACTTTTCCCCCTATCTGGCAACAAGCTCTGTCCTATGTGGATAGCGTGGAGGTGCCCAGCATCTTTGTGCAGCAGGCTCTGCAAAAGCTCACTGGCAAGCCTGTGACTGTGCTGCCCCATACTGTGCCGCATCCTGTACGCTGCAAGACAAGCTATGCCTCTGACGGTATTGTGCGCTGTCTCTATATTTTTGATGCTGCATCCTCGTTTGAACGCAAAAATCCTCTTGCTGCATTGCGGGCTTTTGAAGAGGCCTTTGAACCAGGTCAGGGAGTACTGACCTTCAAGGTCAACAATGCCCACTCAGACAGCCGCCAGTATCAGGAGTTCCAAAAATCCTGCGCTGCAGTGCCTGGAGTACATATCATTACAGATAGTCTGGATGCCGATGCACTGACCGAGCTGTATCTCAGGCATGATATCTATCTTTCCCTGCACCGCTCGGAAGGCTATGGCCTGACCATACGCGAGGCCATGCTGCACGGTTTGCATGTGGTAGCTACAGGCTGGTCCGGCAATATGGATTTTATGCAGGGTGAGCGTGCTCATGCAGTACCGTATGCACTTGTACCTGTGCAGCTTAATGTCGGACCCTGCAAGGGGCTTAAGACGCAGTGGGCAGAGGCAGACATCGCAGCTGCGGCTTCTGTATTGCGTGGGCTACGAAAGCGTTTTTTGCAGGGGACCGGCCATGCCTCAATTGATCAGCCTTTTGACAACTTCACGCATATTTACAATGTATAAGGGCAACAGAATTATGCAACGCTTTTCATACATATTTTGATGCCACAGATAAAAGTTATTGCTGCTGCAGGTCCAGATAAGATGGTCAGATCTTTGGTGGCTATTTTCAGGCAGATTTCTGCCATCCTTTCACCAGAGCTGCAACGCAGATTCTGGACAGTGATGGCCTTGACCGTTGTTACAGCTCTTACCGAATTTGCTCTGGCCGGTGCTGTATCTCTATTGGGTGTTGTCCTAGCATCACCACAAACTATCGTGCAGTCTTCCATCACACAACAACTCCTGACCTGGATGCCTGTACTGCAGCCTGCCACTGAGGACCCACGACTGCTGCTTGCCCTGCTGTTATGTCTGTTGTGCTGTACTGTCCTGCTCAAGACGCTCCTGCTGGTACTGTTGACCTGGCAGCAAAGCCAGTACAGTCAGGCTGTTTCCATGAACCTTGGTGTACGATTGTTTCAGAGTTACATGCGTGCTCCCTATCTCTGGCATCGGGGCCAGAAAGTCAGTGAACTGATGACAGTACTGGGCTGGCGGGCCAATGCCGGGCTTTTTCTCTTCAATGGGCTGAAAACAATCTCACAATTTATAGTGGTAATCACGCTGCTGACAATGGTCTGCTGCATGGCGCCATTGGCAGGCCTGCTTGTGGTGAGCATCACCAGCTTCAGCGCAATGGTCATTTTCCGCTACAGCCGCCGCTGGGTACACCATTTCAGCCGACAGTGTGCCGATGCCCAGCAAACCTCCATGAAGATCATCCACACATGCCTCAACGGCGTCCGTGATGTGCAGATCTACCAGCAGGAGGAACGTTTCATCAGGCAATATATCGTCTCGGAAACACGCTATATGCAGGGGCGCAGCATCCTCCC
>JAFQNG010000086.1 GCA_017396005.1 Desulfovibrio sp. | reverse complement strand
GTTCACAAGAAGTGGATGAAGCCCTGTTTACGGCACGGACTGATGCAATGCAACAGGAGTGCCAGATTGCAGAATTCACGCCCTTCAGCCAGGCAATAGCAGATGAGGAGACGTCCTCCCTTGCCGTCCCTGCTGGCCAGCGCAGTGCTTCCAGCGTCACCGCCCGTTTCGGCTTTGGCAACATCCTGATGGGTGGCTGGAGTCCGCAGCAGGGCTGGCTGAACGCGCAGCAACTCCAAAACGATGCCAGCTTTCATGATTTCCGCATCTGGGGCGGTGAAGCCTGCCGCGTCTTTGGTATGCGCGGTCTGGTGGAAGACAATGCAATTATCACAGCCATACACAATGAGCATGGGGATGCGTTCCCTGCTGCGCGGATGGATGTCCCCAGCTTTGAGGTACATACTGCTACAGGGGGTATCTCTGCCCCTTCAGGCTTTCTCACTGTGTTGTGTGACTGGGAAGTACAACCCAGAACTCCCGTCCTGATGAAAATCGGCAATGCGACGTATCAGAACATTATACGAGACTATCTTGCCGCCAAGGGTTTGCATACTGTTTACGGGAGTAGATTACCATTGCTGGCAGCTTAGCCCATAGCCTCCTCTGTAATGATAAAGGAAACAAGCCTCCATTGGCCGTCTTCCCGTACGAAACGGGCCATGAAAGGGGCTGCTCCCCAGAGGATTTCCTTGCCGGAGTCCTCGTTCAGCTTGAAACGACGAAACTTGCCGCTGATGATAAGGGTGCCGTCATCCTGCTGCTGTAAGGATTCCACAGCGGCATACCCAGGCAGGAAGGTGTCATCATTGATGGAAATATCTCGGTGCAAGCGCTCCATGTCCACATAGTAGCCTGAAGCCCCCAGAAAAACACCAGGGCACAAGGCATTTTGATCTATCCAGCCATTGAAGACATAGCGGGCAATCTGCTCCACCAACGCCTTGTCAAAGAATACATTGTAGTTTTCAGGAATATTGGCAAAACGTGCTGGTTGATCCTCGCGAAACGCAGCACTGTGCATGAACTGATTGCGGATCAAAAAACGCAGGGTCACGTCACACAGTTCGTGTGCATCCAGGGGTCTGGAAAAACTGAATCCCATTTGCCAGAGAGTAAACAGCGTTTGCCGCAGGTGCAGCACCTCCCTGGTATCTGGCGAGGGCTGGGCGGCGGATACTGTCTGTACGGGGGCTACAGCAAGCAGGATGGCCAGCACAAGAGGAAAAATGGCTTTCTTTGTCATGACGGCCTCCTATCACCTGTCAAGTGGGGGAAAGTGGATGGAAACAATACGGAAGGTACCGTCTGCCTGTCGCTTCGCCTGCATGTGGAATGACTGCATTTTGCTGATGCCTTCAATGCCGTCCGACTGAACAGCCATTTTGCGTACCATACCTTCAAAAATCCAGATGTCATCCCCATTGTAAAAGAAGTCATTGGGAGGATCGACAAAAATATCGCGAGGAATATCCAATGCAGTTGGATCCAGAGCCTGCAAGGCTTCGGGCTTTTGCAATGCGGTATCCTGCCACAGGACACTTACGGCATTTTGCAGGACAAGACGCTCATCCAGTGTAAGGGGATGCTCCGGAGGAGACGGCTCATCCATCCCCATAGGCCCAGCCAGCGCCTCCTGGCAAAACTTTACAGGCAGATTGGGCGTGAAGCTGAGAACACCCAGTAAAAAGATGAGGAGCAGTCGTCGTATGTTTTTTTGCATGAAAGGGCCTCCTTGGGATGTAGATAGGGATACGGCTACAAGTATGCCGTATCCCTGCTTTTTGATTTTTCGTTCTCTGATACTATCTGATCCGAGTGATGCGCCCTGTCTGTATGGTCGTCAGCGGTGTATGCTTGCGTATGTATTGCTCAAGCACGTCCACAACAAGCGGGTCTGGCGAAGGCAGAGCCTTGCCATCCTTCAGCATTTCATAGCCGTCGCCGCCGTTTGCCAGATAATCTGAAATAGCTACACCGTAGCGTGCCTTAAGAACCAATGGCTTGACCTTACCCTCTGCGTCCACAACTTCTGCCTTGACAATGCGCTGTCCCACGGGTTTGCTGCTGTCTATGGTATAGGCCAATCCTGCCACCTGCAGCATACGAGGCCCTTTGGCGCCCTCTCCCGCGACTCCGTGTTCCAGGGCCTGCCAGATCTGCTCGCCGCTGTACTCACGCATCACGAAGACATTGCCAAAAGGATGTACGGTCAGCAGGTCTCCCCGGCTGATATCGCCCTTGGGCAATGCTGCACGGATGCCACCGCCATTGCACACGGCGATTTCCATACCCAGAGGGCGGCCGGCCTCGAGCATGGCATCGGTGGTGAGCATTCCGCCAAGGCATTCTACCTCACGGCAGAGATCCATACCGTCAGCCATATCTATACTGTGCCTGCCCACCAGGGCCTTGCGAAATGTGTCCAGGTTGGCCCGGTATCTGTCAATGATGGCATCCACTGCCGGGTCAGACGGCATGGCGGAGCTCAGCTCAACAGCAGAACCGCTCCATTGCTCAGGTACACCCGCGGCATCAAAGCGAACCTGCAGCTGCCCCAGATACTGGGTAGCACGCTTGGCTGTCACTATAAGCACCGGGTTCCCATTGGGAGAATGCTCCACTATGGGGTACGGTCCTTCCGGTGCGTCTGGCCCGAGATAACTGTGCGTATGACCACCAACAATGACATCAACACCATCCACTGCGCGGGCCAAGGCCCTGTCGGCAGGCAGGCCTATATGGGTCAGGGCAATAATATGTTCCACACCCTGCGCTTTCAGTTCTTTGACCTGCCGGCGCAACGTTTCAGCAGCATCGACAAATCTGGTATGCTTGCAGGCATTGGCCAGAACGGCAGACTCTTCATTAGAGATACCCACAATACCGACCTTGACGCCACGTACCTCACGGATGATATGTGGGACCGTGTCAGCCTTGAGCAGAGGGCAGCCCTTTTCCGGTACAAGATTGGCTGCCAGTACAGGGAACTGCAGACTGTCGATGAACTGTACCAGTTCCTGACAGCCCTCGTCATATTCATGATTACCCAGGGTCATGGCATCCCAGGGCATAAGCCTGTCGAGCTCTGCCAGCAGGGACCACTTGTTCACACTGTAAAACAGCGTACCCTGAAACTGATCGCCTGCATCCAGTGCAAGCACATTGTCATGGTCTGCCTTGAAGGCCCTGACCGCAGCAGCAATGCGACCAAAGCCGCCGCGGCTTTCAGCCGTCTCAAAAGCAGCATTACCGTACTTGTCGATGCCTGCTACATGTGCATGCGTGTCATTGGTGTGCAGGATGACAAGCTCAAGCCCAGCCTCCTGTACAGTCGGCGATTTGGACGCACACGCGGCAAGGGCCAAGCTGGCTGCCAACAGCAGCAGACGGGCAAGAGAGCAGATTTGTTTTGTATTCATGCCTTTTCCCTAACAAGGTTACATCAGTCTCACATAATTTGCCGGGCATCCACGTTATCCGGCAACCTGATACCATATTCTCCTGCCCCGCTCACGACACAGCAGGAGATTGTTCAGCAGCCTTGCTGCCACGCCCCTTGAGGTAGAGCAGAATTATGAGCACAAGCGCAACGCCCAGCATGGCCCCGCCAATGGCAGGCCGGAAACGAAGCCAGGCAATGGAGATAATGATAAGCGACCAGGCCGCTCCCAGAAGTGTGCAGACAAGGCCCGTTCCCGCACCCACGATGGAACCCAGCAGGGGGATGACACTGGCCAGCACCGCCAGAGGGGCCACCAGCATCTTCAGGCCTATGATGACCAGCAAAGCGCCGCCTGCACGGAAAATCCAGGTCATGGTCGCATTGCTGCTGTGCCTGGAACCGTACATATTTTCCATGCTCACCCTGCCCATGGTCAATGCACTCACCCTTTCGCCATTGCTCGCATAGTAGGGCTCGAACGTACTGCCATTAACCTTGGCAAGAATACTGATATCAGCAGGCATGACCTTCCTGAAGGTGACGCGCATGTCACCCACTGCAGGTGATGCAGGTGATGGGCCTATATAAATGGTGCTGCCATCGCTGACTACATCAATAGGCTGCAGACCAGACACATAGCCGGCACCACTGGTAGCAGCAAAACCGCCCAGCACCCTGGCAGGCTGCTGCCTGTGCCCCACCTGCAGCTGCTTCTTCAGGTTCTCGCGTACTTGCGGGGCCAGCTCAATCCGTACGGGCTCATATCTGCTCATGGAGCTGATGAAAAAGTCGGGCAGGCGGTATGCACCAAAAGAAACATTACTGGCACGCAGGGTATTGTCCTCCAGCGACATATGCACACTGTTGGCATAACGTTCTGCCCCTCCGGGTTCCCTGAAGCTTGAGGAATCCACAGGAGAACTCACCCACTGCTTGCTGTAAGTATAGGTAGTGACGGTTTCTTCGCCGCCACCCAGCTTCTGGCGCTTTTCCTGCCTGCTTTCCTCAACCCACTGATAGTATTCCACATTACGCTGCAGGGCGATAGCCCGCTCTCCTATGCCAAAGACAGGATCCTGCAATACATCCTGCGTATCGGCAAAGCCCGAAGCATGGATGAGTTTGCCATTAAAAGCCGGGTCAACCCTGCTGATGTCGCTGACCTTCTGCGTCACCGACTGCGCCTCGTTGAGGGCATCACGGGTAGCCACAAAATCCCCTTCATTCCACCACAGCAGAACAGTACCGGCAATCAGCAGTACAAGGCCGATGCCCATGCCGGAAAAGGAACTCCCCAGACGTGAAAACCAGCTGGTAGTCGTCGTT
>JAFQNG010000085.1 GCA_017396005.1 Desulfovibrio sp. | reverse complement strand
CCTGTGCCCACAGACGACTCACGGACGCTTCTGAAGGCCGCCAGTCACAGCCTTGCAGGCATCTATGAAAAGGGTCATGCCTATGCCAAAGCCGGGATTATGCTCTACGACTTGCATCCCAGGCACGGACAACAGGCCAGCTTACTGACATTGACACCGACATATCAGATGGACAGTCGTTCTGCGCCGCTGATGAAGGCTCTGGACACGATCAACGCACGGCACGGCAGACATACACTCCGTTACGGTGCAGAAGGCCCTGATTACGCTGATTGGCATACGCAGCAAAAACGCTGTTCACCACGCATGACCACCAGCTGGGGGGAGCTCCCGGTGGTGGTATGCAAATAGGGCAATGGATCTGAGATCATACCTTCTTCTTACTCCAGCTCTGTGCCTGTGTATGCTGCTTTGCATGCCATCCTGCTCCTATGGCCGGTATCTGGAGATACTGGCTGCAGGAGATGTGACTCCTGCCTGGCGAATGCTGGAAGAGCCTGTAACAGCACCTCTATTTTCGCTGGCCGCACGGCAGCGTATATCCCAAGCCCATGTATTTCTGTGGAATTGTGAAGCGTCTGGCCCGGCAACATACTCCAAGCCCAATCAGTATCTGTTCCATGCCGACAGTGCTTTACTGGCTGACCTTGCCTTTCCCAACGCAGTAGCGATAACAGCCAATAATCATGTATTCGATGGCTATCAGGAGGGTGCTGCCAATCTCCTGTCTATCCTCAACTATCTGGGTATCCGACACAATGGCCTGTTCTATAAGGAGTCAGGCTACAAACCGCAGCTCCTGACACAGCCACCATTACCTGTCGTTTACCTGCTGACCGGCTCTCCCATGTCTCAGCGTGGGAGTGGGCCGGATATATTCACCCTTGGCTATGCTTTTCTGTTGGAAGAGGTGCGCGCATTACGTATTCAGGAGCCTGGTGCGTATATCATTGTGTATGGGCATGATGGTGATGAATACGCATCAGCACCTTCTCGGCGACAGGTCTACTGGGCAAAGCAACTGGCCTTTGCCGGAGCTGACGTGGTCTTGTTCTGCCATAACCACCGCTACGGGGAAATTGTCATTCTGGAAGATACACCACGGCGTACTCTCGTAGCCTGGAGTCTTGGAAATTTTCTGTTTGGCGGCAACCTGAAGTGGAAGAACCATCCTGATGTGCGCCTGTTGTCGATTCTCATCGACACAGATACGGGCGAAAAATATGCGGAATGGATATACGGCATGACCCGCAACTGGTCTTTTTCTTTACCAGAAAACGAATGATAGCCTGGTAAGGACCTCCAGGATATCACCTGCTATAATACTAGGGGAAGTTTCATGCGCGTATACCTTGCAGGTCCATTGTTTTCAGAGGCAGAGCAGACATGGCACATGACATTCAAGAAGCAACTGGAAGAGTCAGGCCATCAGGTGTCTGGCCATTCGAGCTGATTTCTGCAGAGCAAATCACGCAGTGGGGCCAGGATGCACCGCGCCAAATCATGAAAACGGACAGCAAAGCCATTGATGCCAGCCAGGTGCTGATCGCACTGCTGGATGGAACACAGGTGGATGACGGCACAGCCTGGGAGATAGGCTATGCCTACGCCAAAGACATTCCCGTCATCGGTATTCGGACAGACTTTCGCAATGCTGGAGATACCCCACACAGCGCTGTGAATGCCATGTTGGAGGAAAAATGGATAAAAATATTATAATGAAATCCATTTTGGACAGCTATCCATATCCTATCGTATTTGTTGATAAAGAGTACATTATTCGATTTTTGAACAGATATGCAGAGTATCACTATTACAAGGAACGTGGATATGAAGATTTGATTGGAAAGTCGCTATTAGACTGTCATGACACCGAACAAGGCAAGGAGAAAATTCGGCAGGCTTTTACATCGCTTCAGAATAATGGAAAAGAAATTTTTCTGGGAGTCAACACTCGCAACCAGCGAATTTACATTCAGGGCGTGCGTGATGAGCATGGAGAACTCATCGGCTTTTTTGAGCGTTTTGAGTTGAACCTGCAAAAGTAACCGTCTCTGTCAGTACTCAGTGCTGTTACGTGCTCCAGAGTGCCTGTAAAACAAAATTTCTGCTGAAAAAGCAAAATCCAAGAGGCGCTATACCAAATGTTCCCTGAAGGTGAAAGCGGAATCTCTGAAGCCCATCTGCAATCTTGCACGCATCGAGGTTCGCCAGTACCAGATGTTCCAGTGAAAGTAGATAGCTCAGCTTTACCTTCGGGATGGAGTGAGCTTAAAAATTCTTGCCATCAATAATACCGCAAGTTCCTCCCTGCAAAGGAGATGCCGGACATCGACCGCAGCCATCTACAGTGACTGGTACACCCATCTTTGCAGTAAAGCGTCCATTAACCGCATCCAGTAAGACGGTTTGTACAGTGTCATAAAGTGATGTTCGCATGAGGATACGTATGCCGTCTACCTCCACTTGACGGTCATCCTTGTCGGCGGTGTCTGGATGCAGCGTGACAACAGGGCTGCCACAGCCTCTTGGTGAGATATCCAGACGTAATAGCTGATCTCTGCCGAATATTTCCAGTATACAGGCTTTTGCCTGCTCAGTGAGGGTGAGCATGTTTACTTTCTCCAGCATGACGAAAGATCCCACAATACAAAGCCAATGCACACAGTTCCAGAACACCAAGGGCTGAAAACATACCTTCATAACCTGCGATGGGAATTAACATGGCAAAAAGGAAAGGTCCGATGCCGATGCCCAGATCAAATGCCATGAAAAATGTGGTAGTGGCCTGTGCGTAACGGGAGCGGGTGACTCTGGACAGGGCAATGACATGTCCAATGGACTGGAAGTTGGCGAAACCAATACCGAGAATAACCGCGCTTCCCAACAGGAGCAGTGCAGTATTGGCCCATGCCAGAAGAAAGATCGCTCCTGCCGTGAGCAGTAAGGCCGAGTAGATGATGATCTTCCCCCCACGCAGGTCGTACAGACGGCCAATCACTGGCCGCGTCAGTATTGCCACTATCGCATAAGCGAGGAAGAAAACGCCGGCTGCATCAACAAGCCCTCTTTCTACGGAAAGTGATGTGAGAAATGCCTGCACGCAGCCGTAGCCTATGCAGGCCAGAAAAACCACCATCGAGAAAGGCAGTACACGAGGGTCGATGTAGCTGTTGAGCTCAAGTGCCGGTCGGTGTCGTATGTGCATGACAGGCAGATCTCGCAGCAGGAAAAAGGCAAGTAGTATCAGAAGGCTCAATAGCAGCGCCGTACAGATGACTGCACTCCAGCCCACTGCTATGATGAGCGCAATGCCGACAGATGGGCCAAGTGCCAATGCCAGAGCAGCACTCATGGCAAAAAGGCTTATACCAAGTCCACGCAGGTGGCCTGGCACAATACAGGCGACAATGACACCAAGTGCTGTACCTGCGAATCCCAGTCCCAGACCCGTCACAAAACGCTGGACAAAGACTTCTGTCAGGGAATCTGCAAAAAAGAGCCAGACCATGCCACAGCTATAGAGGAGGATACCTGCAAGCAGGCAACTACGTCCTCCAAATCGTGATATCTGGTTCCCACTGATAAAGCGGCCTGTCAGACAGCCTATGACCAAGAGTCCAGAGGAGAACCCGGCTGTACTCAGGCTTACCTCATATGTCTGTTGAACATAGGCAGTGCCTGTGACAAAGACTAGGTAATAGCCCATCAGCATCAGAAGATTGATGCCTGTAAGTACGTTAAAATTGCCACAGCATATGGCACGAAGCAAGCTCAGAAAACTGTCATTGGTAGAATTTTCTTTCTCTGATGACATATATTTTCCTATTCAAGGAACCATATACTTATGTTTTCTGCCAATATACTTATGATTTCTATAGAACATTTTAGGTTAAAAACAGCTATGGCCTGATTATTTTAGTTGCAATATCTAAGCTACTTATAATATCCATCATATTTGTTGTTTCTCCGATCTGTTTTTTATCGAGTAGTGAATAATGACTAAGACATGTACCACAAACAAGGATGCTGACTCCATTCTGCTCAAGTGTATGGAGTTTATCAAGTATACTTCCTGATTCTGCTGACAGCTTGACACCACCATTGAGAAGAATTATGCGCCAGAGTTTATATCCAAGTTCTGGCAAACTTTCTAAAAAGCTTCCCATAAGTTTTTTTCCTAAAATATCATCACCACGTCCTAGTGTATATGTTGTTATCAATACTAAAATTTTTTCATCTGAGCGTATTTCATTATCGTTTTGCTGTTCTGTATGTACTCGTATACTGGCAGTGGATATTGCAGTAATGTTCCATTCACTATTATCTATATGTTGAATTTCAACTTCATACCCGTTATTTCGTAAAAATCTTATGACATTCTCAGAAGCAGGTGCATTGTCAACTATCACAGTAAAAGCATCCAACTGTTCTTGCTCTATCAATTTTTTGCACTGCACGACAGGCTGTGGGCATGGTAACTTTCTGAAATCAAATATATTGTCCATTGTTATCTTCCTTTTTTGATTGTAAATTATTAATTTTTAAATAGTCAATATATTTATAACTAAATCCTGTCTTTAAGTCCAGAAAAACGTTGCATTATTTTGTTATTTCTTACAGCAATATTGATTGCTTTTTTGTTCCAATAAGAACAATTTTCAGGAGTTCTGAAGCTTTTGTGAGTAACCTTTCGTGGGGGCCACCTCAAGCCGTAGAGATGCCGAAAATGGATGCACTTGTACCAAGTTGGACTGTTTTTTCGTTCAGAGATTGGAAATATGGTTGGAAAAATTTTTTCCAAAGAGAAAGGGGTTGCGGTTCTCACCGCAACCCCTTGAAATTTTTGGTGGAGCTGGACAGAATTGAACTGACGGCCTCTTGAATGCCATTCAAGCGCTCTCCCAACTGAGCTACAGCCCCAACGCGAAGTCATGTATGCCTGATAGCGAGGATGATGTCAAGAAAAAGTACGCAAAGGCCCCTGGATGGGGTCTTTGCTACGAGTGCGGCAAGAATGTATCAGGCGTTTTTCAGGTCATGAATCAACTGCGAGAGAGTCTGGGCCTGATCAGCGAGGTCAGCCACGGCCTTGCTGGCCTCTCCCATAGCTGTAGCAATCTGGCTGCTCATATCGTTACACTGGATGATAGAGTGATTGATCTCTTCACTGGCGGCTGACTGCTGCTCACTGGCTGCAGCGATGGCATTGACTTGGTCTGACGTGGTCTCAGCTGTTTCCACAATTTCCACAAGGGCGCTGCCTGACTGATTGGCAAAGTCAGTAGCTTCAGCAATCTGGTTGACTGCGTTTTCGACAGAAGCTGTGCTTTTAGCCGTACTTTCCTGAATGGCACGAATAGCGTTGCTCACGTCCTGGGTGGATTCCATGGTTTTTTCAGCAAGCTTGCGCACCTCATCGGCTACCACGGCGAAGCCGCGCCCTGCCTCGCCAGCACGGGCTGCTTCGATGGCGGCATTGAGAGCCAACAGGTTGGTTTGATCAGCGATATCGGAGATGACACTCATGATGCGGGTGATGTTATGGGCATGCTCATTGAGCTGGCCCATATCTTCCTTGACTTGCAGCGATACCTCCTGCACAGACTGGATACGGCGCAACGAGCGTTCAACAATTTCAGCACCGCTCTTGGCCTTGCTCATGGTCGAAGATGAGGCACTGGAAGCCGTAGAGGCATTACGGGCTACTTCCTGCACTGTGGCATTCATCTCATTCATAGCCGTAGCCGCTTCAGAGAGACGCAGGGCGGTTTCGCTGGCGCCGCGGTCAGACTGTTCGATTTGTGCTGAAAGCTGGGTAGATGCAGAAGAAACAGCATTGCCCACTTCTTCCAGGCGCTGGGCAGCTATAAGAATGGCCTCTGTCTTACTTTGTGCTTCAGTGCTGGCTGCCTCTGCTTGGCGCATGGCATCCTGAGCTTTGGCGGATTCCTCCTGAGCCTTTGTACTGGCTTCCTTGGCAGCGTTGATTTGCATTTCAAGAGCAGCCACCATTTCTACAAGACTTCCGTAAACGCCGACTCTGGTGCTGCCGTCATCCACATTGTAGTCGCCATTGACCACACGGCGGGCAATATCGTTGAGATCTGCAGGGTCCTTGCCAAGCTGGGCATTGACGTTGCGCACGATGAAGACAGTCAGAAAGATAGCAGTCAGGGCCGCGCCAACCATCAGGCTCATGCCAATCAGACGGGCCTGGACGGCACGCTCATCATCGGCCTTATTTTTAGTGTCAAGTTGTTTGAGCAGGAGGTTTCGCACATGGACGTTGACCCTGTTCAACTCAGTATACGACCTGAGCCCTGGACCACGCATGAACTCCATGGCTTCGTCCTGTTTGCCTTGACGGGAAAACTCCAAGATAACCTTGGCATCAGCAATGAAAAGTTTCCATTTGTCCAGATAGTCATTGCAGCCGCTTTTGACGCCTTCGTTGACAGCCAGAGTTGCCACGTCCTGCAAGCTTTTTTCTATGCCTCTGCTGATGTCGTCCAGCCTGCGTTCAAGTTCGGCCATTTCAGCCGGATCTTTGGAGAAGATATGGTAGGATTCATCAAGGCGGAAGCGCAGCTCATAAGTAGTAAGCTGTTCTGAAGCTTCCAGCATGGGAATGATGCGCTGGGTAAGCTCTGTCGCAAGATCAACGGATTTCTGCATCTGGGTGAGCAGATAGACGCCGAGGAAGGCCATGAGAATGCCAATAGTAGCCATGGATGCGGCAATTTTAGTGGACAATTTCATAAAATGATACCTCTATCGCAGAAAAGTTTGATTTTGCAGCGCAATAAATTCGGGCGCGAAATCTCCCCTGACGCCATAGCAGAAAGCTGCCTCCCATATCGGCCTGTATGCTGAAAACCTAAGAGTGGCGCGGTAAAAAGGCAAGAAATAAGTTGTGATGAAAAAATAAGTAGTTGGTATATTTTGAGATGTTTTTTATGCGGAATGCTGGCGGCAGCGTTGCAGGCGTTTATGGTAGCGCTCTGCTTCGCTGTATATGCATCCGCACCAGGCCTGACGATAAAGCCCCCAGGCTTTGGAGGTATCTATACCGACCTGCCAGTCGGTGCGAAAGTCTCGATAGACAAAGGCTGGGGAGGTATCATTACCCTGTTTGGTCAAAGCACGGCCATGGGCCACTATGGCGTCATGAGGCTGATAGCGGGAGTAGAGCAGACTTGAACTGAACCAGGCAAAGCCCAGCTCGCGTGCCCTGGCCCAGGTAGCTGTCAGACGGCTTTCACAGCACCAAGTACAACGAGCCGGGGGCATATCGCGCCCAACGGCGCTGCGCAGCCAGGCAGTCACATCCCACGCATCGTCAGCAAAAAGGATGTCTATGCCGTGTCTTTGCGCGCATTCCTGCGCTGCCTCCCGACGGCGCAGATATTCTGTCAACGGATGTATATTGGGATTCATGAACCAGGCCGTGACCATAAAGCCTTCATCTTTGAGGCGGCTGATGGGCATGAGTGCGCAAGGTCCACAGCAAACATGGAGGAGTAGATTGTGAGGGGCTCGTACAGCGGCGGCTTCTGTTACGGCTTGATAGCAATTTCCAGGCATTTGCCAAACTCCTGCTCCATGCCACGCAGGCTGTCGCGCTTGTGATTGAGCAGATAGAGACCAAGCTCAGACGTGGTTTCAAAAAGACATTTTTCTCCATGATGGGCCCGCAGCAGGCGGCGCAGCTCACGCAGACTCTGCAGGGCCTGCCACTCAAGATTGCGGCGTTGTCCGGTACCGCCACAGGCGGGGCAGGGCTCCATGGTAATGGCCAGCGCTGATGAGCCTGTACGCTGCCGTACCAGCTCCAGCAGGCCAAATGAGCTCATATGCGCCACATCATGCCTGGCGCGATCATTCTTCATGGCCTGGCGCAGAGTTTTTTCCACTTCAGCGATGTGCTTGCGGTCGCGCATCTCGATAAAGTCGATAACTACCTGACCACCCACATCACGCAGTCTGAGTTGACGGGCAATGGCTTCGGCGGCTTCCATATTGGTCTTGAAAGACATGGCCTCGAAATTGCCCTTACCGGAAATCTTGCCTGAGTTGATGTCGATAGCCATCAGGGCTTCGGTCTGGTCAAAGACAAGACGCCCACCGGAGGGCAGCATAACTTCACGAGAATAGATTTGTTCCAGCTGACGTCGCAGGCCGAAACGCTCCCACATGGAACGGCTTTCGTTGTGCAGGCGTACCAGATCTTTTTTACGGGGAAAGAGCAGACTGACCATCTCCTTGATGGTCTGGGCTACTTCTTCATTATCTACCCAGATTTCGGTTACATCGTCAGTGAGATAATCACGTACAGCTCGCTCAGAGAGACTGGGCTCCTGATGGATCAGGGCCGGGGCCGGATTGTCGGTACCTTTTTTACGGATATCACGCCAGAGGCGTTTCAGATATTGCAGATCTGTCTTAAGCGTGGTTTTTGTGGTCCCGGCGCTTACAGTACGTACTATGACCCCCAGTCCCTGTCCGGGATCAATACCACTCATCATTTCGCGCAGCCGCGAACGTTCTTCCTCGCTCTCCACCTTGCGCGAAACACCAATTTGCTCCTGACCGGGGGTCAGCACCAGAAAGCGACCGGCCAAGGATAGCCAGGTGGTCAGAAAGGCCCCTTTGTTGCCGGTAGGTTCCTTGACGACCTGAACCAGCAGCTCCTGTCCGGCCTTGAGTACTTTTTGAATAGGAGGAAACTTTTTGCCCTTTACGGGCTCATGGTGGGCCTGCCAGTACTCGGGATGAACTTCATCTATCTGCAGAAAGCCGTTCTTCCCAGAACCGTAGCTGATGAATGCGGCCTGAAGATTGGTATCTATATTGTGGATGATACCCTTGTAGATATTTCCTTTGATTTTACGCTGATGGAGCATGTCCAGATAATATTCTAGGAGAACGCCTTCTTCCGCCAGGGCCACTTCTACCTGTTCACCTGGAAGGACACTGATGAACATGCGTTTGCTGCTGTGTGCAGTCCGACTTTTACCCTTGGCTGGACGCTCATTTGGAGCAGTAATGGCATCGTCTTTTTTTTCAGGGGAGCTATCATCGACTGCTGTGTCATCGACAGTTGGCGCCGTATGAGGGGCATCGTTGTCTTCAACAAGTATATGATTATTTAGAGCATCATCGTCGCCTGTCTCGTTTTGCACGACATCCTGATTCTCCAAATCCTGGGTCGTTATCTTGTTTTTACGGTTACGGCTTCGTCCGCCCCGTCTGCCGCGCCGGCTTTTGCGCCTAGGGTTTTCCTCCTCGTCTTCTGACGAGAACGTCTGAGCTGTGATACCCTCAGGTTCACTTGTGTCATCCATTATACGTTGAGAGGCCTGCAGCGCAGTGTCTTCCAGGGTGTCTGGCACAGGCACAGAGCTTATTACAGAAGGGG
>JAFQNG010000084.1 GCA_017396005.1 Desulfovibrio sp. | reverse complement strand
GCAAACACAGAGAGGAGTTTCTATGACCAGTCAGATCAAGACAGTTCTACTGCTGGCCCTGCTGTCGGGTATCATCATCGTGCTGGGCGGCATGCTCGGAGGGCGCACAGGCATCATCATCGCCTTTGGTCTGGCCCTGGTGATGAACGTGGGCAGCTACTGGTATTCAGATAAGATTGTGCTTTCCATGTACCATGCGCGTGAGCTGGCCCCTGAAGAGGCCCCCTATCTGCATCAGATTGTTGAAGAGCTTTCCCGCAATGCGGGCATTCCCAAGCCGCGTGTCTGCGTCATCCCTGAAGAGGCCCCCAACGCCTTTGCCACTGGTCGTGACCCGCAGCATGCCGTAGTGGCTGTCACCGAAGGTATCATGCGTATTCTGACCCCGCAGGAGCTGCGCGGCGTAGTAGCCCATGAAATCGGGCATATAGTCAATCGTGACATACTCATACAGACCATTGCCGGTGTCATGGCATCGGCTATCGTGACTCTTGCCAATATATTTCAGTTTACAGCCATCTTCGGTGGCAACAGGGACGAGGAGGGTGGGGGCAACCCCATTGCCGGTCTGGTGCTGGCTCTTCTGGCCCCCATTGCGGCCAGCCTGATACAGATGTCCATTTCGCGTTCGCGTGAATATCTGGCTGACGATACCGGGGCCGCCCTTTGCGGTCAGCCTCTGGCTCTGGCCGGGGCTCTGCACAAGCTTGGCGTAGCCAGTGGCAGCATCCCCATGCAGTCGGGCAATCCCAGCACAGAGCAGATGTTTATAGTTTCGCCGCTTTTCGGCAATGGTGGCATGGCCAGGCTGTTCAGCACCCATCCCCCTCTGGAAGAGCGCATTCAACGCCTGCAGGCCATGGCCCGCCAGGGCTAGAACAGCGTGCTGGAGGAAGCGCGTATGCGGCATCACATTCCTGTTCTTTTGCTTCTGGCAGTGCTGACCACGGCTTTGATCACAGCCTGCAGCAAGACACAGCCCGTACCGTCTGCATCGAAGCAGGTCATGCCTGACTGTCAGTCTGTCTATGTATACGCGCCGGGCAACTTCATCATCGATATAGCGGGGGGCTCCACGGTAGTGCTGGACCCGGCGGTACACGACTTCCCGCTGTTCTGCACCCCGGGTGAGGCCCGTACGGCCCTGGATAATGAGATTGCCCTGGGACGTCTGCAGGACGGTGACTGGCGTATCTATCTGGTGGAAGGCACCTTTCAGGATCTGGCCTACCCGCTGGAAGAGGGCGGTTATGGCCTGAAGCGTATGGCCCCCATTGTTGACTGGGTGACGGAGAATATCTGACACGCAGAACGAAAAGCAGAATCTCGTCACCCCTGTGAAAACTGTACCGGCCCCACGTTATTGCGGGGCCGGTTTTGCGTCAGGTCGTTCTACATCCCCAGACGAGCACTCACAAGCGCTTCAGGTTGACTCCTGCCTCGACATACAAAGTGGTAATCCGGCGGTGCAGTTCAGGGCTTGTGCGCATGGCCTTCTCTTGCCAGCAGCTTTTCCAGGCGGGAGCGCAGCTGACGCTCTCTATCCAGGTCGCGGGCCATGCGTTCAAGGCTGTTCTGCGCTGCGGCAATACTGTCAAACAGCCCCCGCAGCAGATAAAAGGCCCCTCCGCGAAGGCACTGGGGGTTGCTGACTTCCCCCTGCCATCCTGTGCCTCCCAGGTGCAGCCAGCGTTCGTAATCCCGTGCCCATTCCGGGAAAGCACAGCGTGTCAGCCCATCGTCCCACAGTTTGTAGGCCCCGAAGGCATGCAGCAGGGCAGCCTTGTCTGCCAGGGGATTGCGGGGATGTGCGTTATAGAGATCCACCGGCAGAGGACGAAAGAGATGGGGATGATGGCAATGCAGCTTCTGGATCAGCATGTTCAGAATGCCCTGATCCGGGTATTTCAGAACAGGTGCGTACTGTGACAGCATTTCCAGACAAAGGCCGTACACATCCCCGTATTCCGTCAGTTCTTCACCTGCAACCAGAACCCCGCTGTTGTAATTGGGCCAGAGGAAATCCAGATCAGGTACCGGCTGCCGGACATTGATTTTGCAGGAAGTGCTCTTTCCCTGTTCCGTAAAGTGCGGATCCTCCACAGCCAGAGAAAGGGGACCATAATCTTTCAGGGGTGTGATATCGTCCTGAATGGCTGTATCCGCATCCAGCCAGATAACGTGACGGTAGCTGTCCAGCAGACGAAAGGCCTCCAGCTTGGCCAGACAGAGAAAGGAAAATTTTGCTATGGCCGCAGCGTCAAAATCCTCCTCCGGGGGGCGGTAGGGCCTGAGCTGCGCGCCAAGCCTCTGCAAAAGACGGCTGTCATGAAGGAGCAGATGCGCATCGTGAAAAAGAATGATGTCCGCATTCAGGTGGGGGCTGTGACGTTGCAGAGCAAGCAGCAGGCAGCCGGCCGCAAAGGCTAGATTGCCGGTGATTCCCAGCAGCAGAGCCAGATCTTTTTTAGCCACCGCAGCCTCCGGCAGAAAATAGCCGGGTCATATTCAATCTGGAGAGAGACTATATGTTTTCGTATTACGAAATGCCTTCACAGTCAAGAATGTCAATCCACCCCTTATGAGGCTCTTTGCGCTGCCTCTGACGCCTGACTTTCATGCGAGTGCCTTGGCGGCTCTCGGGCCGCCCTTTACTTTTGTCGGCGTCCGTCCTATAAAATCGTAGGAATACTGCTAATACGCATGAGGCTGCGGTCTTCTGCGGGAAAGGAACGATATATGAGTGAACAGATTCGCTTTACCAAGATGCAGGGCGTCGGTAATGACTATATCTATATCAACGGTTTCGAGCAGCATGTGAACGATCCCGGCAAGCTGGCCAGGCGCATCAGTGACCGCCATTTTGGTGTGGGGGCAGACGGTCTTGTGTTGATACTGCCTTCTGCTTCAGCTGACGTACGTATGCGTATTTTCAAGGCTGACGGGACCGAGGCAGAGATGTGCGGCAATGCCGCCTGCTGTGTGGGCAGGTATGTGCATGATCATGGCATTGTGAGCAAGGATGTCATCAGGCTGGAGACTGCCTCAGGCCTCAGGATCATCCGTTTGCGTTTTGATGGCGGCCAGATATGCGGGGCTACTGTGGATATGGAGGCTCCTGTCCTGGCCCCGTCGCGCATTCCTGTTTCCTGGGAGCCTTCGCTGCTGGCAGATGGTGAACAGTCGCGTTTTATTGCCCAGCCTGTAGAGGTGGATGGCCGCGTCTGGGCTGTTACTGCAGTTTCCATGGGCAATCCCTTTGCCGTTGTCTTTGTGGACAGGGTGGAGGAAGTGGATGTGCCCAGGCTGGGGCCACTTTTTGAGAGGCATAGTGTCTTTCCTCACCGTACCAATGTGGCCTTTGTGCAGGTGCTGTCTTCAGACAGGATACGCATGCGCGTCTGGGAGTGCGGCTCGGGTGAGACCATGGCCAGCGGCACCGGGGCATGTGCGGCGGCTGTGGCCAGCCTGCTCAACGGCTATACCGGCCGCAAACTGGAGGTGGAAGCGCCAGGCGGCCTGCTGGGCATACACTGGGACAAGGCAGACGAGCATCTATATATGACCGGTACGGCAGAAATGGTTTTTGACGGCGTATACCGTCTGTAGGCGTCTGGACGCTTGTGCCTGAAGTGTTTTTCAGCCACGCAAAATTTTACCCTGTGAGGCATATATGAGCATAACAACAGAGCAACTGGATGGCATGATAGAGCGTGTACGCGCTGCTCAGGCCGCCTTTGCCGACTATGATCAGGAGTGGGTCGACTCCATTTTTCAGCATGCGGCTGCTGCTGCCACGGCCCAGCGTATCAGGCTGGCACGACTGGCCGTGGAAGAAACCGGTATGGGTGTGCTGGAAGACAAGGTGATCAAAAATCACTTTGCTTCTGAATATATCTATAACCAGTACAAAAACAGCAAGACCTGCGGCGTCATTGAAGATGACCCTGTGTCAGGCTATCGCGAGATAGCCGCCCCTCTGGGGGTGGTGGCGGGCATTGTGCCCACTACCAATCCCACTTCTACTGCCATTTTCAAGGCCTTGCTCTGTCTTAAAACACGCAACGGCATTATTTTTTCACCCCATCCGCGCGCAGCGCGCAGCACCAGGGCTGCGGCCATGGTCATTCTCAAGGCAGCGGTGGAGGCTGGTGCACCAGCCCATATCATTGATTGTCTGGAGGAATCATCACCCGAACTGAGCCAGCATCTCATGAGCCATCCCGGTATCAGTTTGATTCTGGCTACGGGTGGTCCTGGTATGGTGCGTGCGGCCTACAGCTCCGGCACGCCTGCCATTGGTGTGGGTGCGGGCAATACGCCGGTGGTCATTGATGCCACGGCCGATATCAGGATGGCTGTCAACTCCATCATGCTCAGCAAGACGTTTGATAACGGTATGATTTGCGCGTCAGAGCAGACTGTGGTGGTGGAAGCCGCTGTGGCAGACGCTGTAAAAGCAGAGTTTCTGGCGCGTGGGGCCTGGTTTGCCTCATCGGAAGAGGCAGAAGCCCTGGCCCGGGTTATTTTCAAAGACGGCAGCCTCAACAGCGCCATTGTAGGGCAGTCTGCTGCCAGAATAGCGGCCATGGCCGGCATCAGTCTGCCTGAAAGCACCAGGGTACTTTTGGCTGAGCGCCCGGCTGTGGAAGCTGATGACCCCTTTGCCCATGAGAAACTGTCGCCGGTACTGGGCTTCTACCGTGCAGACGATTTTGAAGAAGCCGTAGCCATGGCCGGGCATCTGGTGCGTCTGGGCGGGGCCGGGCATACCTCCGCTCTCTATACCCGTGAAAGCAATGTGGAGCGCATACAGGCATTCGAAGCGGCCATGACCACAGGCCGCGTGCTCATCAACATGCCTGCCTCCCAGGGGGCTATCGGTGATGTCTATAACTTCCGCGTGGCCCCGTCTCTGACCCTGGGCTGCGGCAGCTGGGGCGGAAATTCCGTCAGTGAAAATATCGGAGTCAAGCACCTTATGAATGTCAAAACCGTGGCCTGCCGCCGTGAAAACATGCTCTGGTATCGTGTGCCGCCCAAGATATACTTCAAGCTCGGGGCCCTGCGTCCGGCCCTTGAGGAGTACCGTGACCGTCGTCGGGCCTGCATTGTCACCGACAAGACCATGGAAGACCTGGGATATGTGGGTAAGGTCAGCGATATTCTGGAAAGTCTGGGCATGCAGGTGCGTGTTTTTGCCGGTGTGCTGCCTGACCCTGATATTGCTACGGCCCGCAGGGCCCTGGATATGGTCAATGCCTTCCAGCCAGACATCTTTATAGCTCTGGGCGGCGGCTCGCCCATGGACGCGGCCAAGATCATCTGGCTGCTCTATGAAAAGCCTGATATCCGCTTTGAGGATATTGCTCTGCGCTTCATGGATATCCGCAAACGCGTGGTCTCCTTCCCCGAGCTGGGGCGTAAGGCGGTGATGGTGGCCATACCCACAACATCGGGCACTGGCTCAGAAGTGACACCATTTGCTGTCATCACCGATAATGTCACGGGTGTCAAATACCCTGTGGCAGACTATGCTCTTACTCCTGACATGGCCATAGTAGACCCGGAATTCGTCATGAATCTGCCGTCGTCGCTCATTGCGCATGCCGGCCTGGACGTGCTGACCCATGCCATTGAGGCCTATGCATCCACCCTTTCCACCAACTTTGCCGATGGGCACGCCATGGAAGCCATTCGGCTTATCTTCAAATATTTGCGCCGTTCTTATGAGGGCGGTGAAGACCGGCTGTTGCCGCGTGAAAAGGTGCACTATGCCGCCACAATCGCAGGTATGGCATTTGCCAATGCATTCCTTGGTGTCTGCCATTCGCTGGCGCATACCCTGGGGGCCAACTTCCATCTGCCACATGGTCTTGCCAATGCCCTGATGCTGCCCTATGTCATTGAATACAATGCCACAGATACGCCCACCAAGCAGGGCATGCTGCCGCAGTACAAGTATCCCTGGGTCAAGGGCCGTTACGCACGCCTGGCTGACATGCTGCATCTGGCTGACGACATTCGCGGCGATGGCCCGCAGGAGCGGGAAGAAAAGACCGTGCGCCTGGTGCAGGCCATTGAGGCCCTCAAGCGTGATGTGGGCATTCCCTCCAGCCTGCGCGAGGCAGGTGTGCCTGAAGCAGACTTTATGGAAAAACTGGATCAGATGGCCGAACAGGCCTTTGACGATCAGTGCACCATGGCCAATCCGCGTTATCCACTCATGAGCGAGCTGAAAGAGCTGTACCGCAAGGCCTATTATGGTGAGCTGGACATCCTGAAAAAACAGGGTTGCGCAGCCTGCCTGAACGACGCTTAAAAACAGGCTGGCAAAAAGGCCACTCTGCCTGAACGTGGTGGAGTGGCCTTTCTGTTATTTTATCACACCCTGAGCGTGAAGCAGATGCTGCGCTTCTCTATTCAGAGAGTCTATATCAAAAATGTGTAAACGACGTTCGGCTTCTGCCAGATAGGTATCTATATTTTCTATAGGCAATCTGTGTTTGTTGTGTGCAATAGCATTCAGTATATAACTGTTAAAAGTATAATGGTAATGTCCTGTATCCTTGTAGTTGCGTATATCATCAGAATAGGGAAGGTCCTCAAATCCATAAATATAAACATTATTCATATTTTTTTGATGATTCTACAATATATCTTATTACAAATTTATGTAAAGCATATTTATCGTAATCGCTATATCGCATACTTATATATCTATATCTATAATAAGGAGGAAAAATAAGAAAAAAGTTTGTAGATGGATTATTTTTTTGGACGAAGATCGGCCTTGCTGGACAAAGGAAAGCAGGGAAAAGGCGGAGCCTTTACCCTTCGTCCTCATTCCTGCGTATCGTGCTTTTCTTGGGTTCTAGACCGACCTGACCTTGGCCATGCCATAGGTTTCGGTAGCGTGCCGGGTGTGGTGAGCGGTGAGCGAGAGGTCAATAATGATGTGGGGAGGACTGCCTGATGAGGAAAAAGGAGAGAGCAGGAAGGCCCACTGTGCCCATTGCAGGAGGAAAGAAAAGCCGTTATAAGCGGTTTTGCACGGCTACCCTCTGGCCTATGCGTCGGCACGGCGTAAATGGATAAAGGAGGGTATCAGCCATGCGGAAACTTGTTTTGATTCTGCTGATCGCTGTGGCCCTTGTCCTCTTGTCGGCGTCTTACGCTGAATAAGAGTTGACCCCGGCCCATACGCGGTGGGTCGGGGTCGTAAAATAGGTATCCAGTCTGGTAGCCGTGCATGGGGGCGCTAACCGCGCCGTGCCAGCCCCGGTTGCTGCCTGCCAGCAGGAGCCGGGGTTCCCTTTTTACATAGCCCTTCTGTTCGTGCTTGGCAAGAGGCGTTCCGCAAAATCTGTCAAGCAGAAAATTCTTCTGCCTACACTTCTTAGGTGGCAAATGAGGCTCTGTCGTTATCCGTCACCTCCATATCACAGGGAAAAAACAAATGACCTACCGTAATTACAAATCGGTTAAATCACCGCCTCTGGCGGTGTGACCGTAAAAGGTTCAACCGTTCCGGCGTTGTACAAAACGTGAAAAAGGCTCACCCTGAAATATCCCACCAAACGGATAAT
>JAFQNG010000007.1 GCA_017396005.1 Desulfovibrio sp. | reverse complement strand
TCTGGCAGACATCAGCCGCCATGATGTGGACCTCTGGCTGCAGGGCCTGATCCGCCTTGGTCTGGCCCCTGCCACCATCAACCGTATTCTTGCTGTCTTACGCTCTCTCTGCCGTTATGCCGAGGTACACGGTATCATCCTGCCCGGGCAGTCGCCCTGTCAGGGCCTTCGAGACCTCAGGGTACACAGCAGACGCGAGCGCTATCTGACACAGGAGGAAGCCCTGCGCCTCAAGCATGCCCTGCAGCACATGCACAGCATACAGGCCCGCATCATAGAGCTGCTTCTGCTCACCGGGGCAAGAAAGAGCGAGATCCTGAAAGCACGATGGGAGGACCTGCGCCTTGAGCATGGCATCCTCATGGTGCCCATCTCCAAGAGCAACAGGCCCCGGTATATCACGCTCTCACCAGCAGCCGTCAGCCTGATTCGCAGCCTGCCCCGCCTGCCCGGCTGCCCCTGGCTCTTCCCGGGCCGTTCGCCAGACAAGCCCCTCTCAGACATTTACCATTTCTGGAACAGGCTGCGCTCTTCACTGGGCCTTGAGGATGTGCGCATCCACGACCTGCGCCATACCTTTGCCAGCATTCTGGTCAATGAGGGTCACAGCCTCTACGCCGTACAGCGTCTGCTGGGCCATGCCGACCCACGCACCAGCATGCGTTATGCCCATCTCTCGCAGGCAGTGCTTTTTGCCGCAGCGCACCAAGTGAGCCGCTATCTGGCATATGCAGAGAAACAGGAAAGCGCAAAGCTTACAGACTATTCAGGCAGGGGAGGAAAATCAGCGTTTGAGAGAGGGTTACAGGGAGTTGATATGGCTTTTATTGACAGTTAGACAGTCAGTAAAAGGAGGGCTGGAAGGCTGAATATTGTCTATAACATATTAAAATAATTAAAAATTTTATGATGAATCCGTCAAACAGCAAACTGATATCAAGGGAGGGCTTGCCATTTTTTCTTGTTAACGTTATGTAAGACCTTACATTTATCGACAGTCTAACTGTCAGTGACGCCTGCGCACAAACATCTTTCAAGCGGGAAGCATGGGCAAGGATTTGTTGAAACACTGCTGGAAAGCCTCACCACAGGCTCTGCGCCTGCTGGCTCTCAGTGCTTTATGCCTGATACAGGCCCAAAAACGCTCTGCAGCCATGCCCAAGGCCGGGCCGCTCTATGTGTGCGGGGCATTTTACAGCAGCAGCGGCATCAGCCAGGGTGCACGCCTTTATGTGCAGCACTGCCGTGAGCAGGGGCAGGATGTCATACCTGTGGATATTACCGATGCCATGCGCTATGCACGGGACTACAGGCCAGAGGAAAGCCTGCTCACCATTCAGGATGCCCGAAATATGGCTGATGGTGGTACTGTGGTCATCCATGCCAACCCACCACAGTTTCAGCTGGCCCTCTGTGCCCTGGGCAAAGACTTTCTACGACGCAAGCAAGTCATCGCTTACTGGGCATGGGAACTGGAGGCTTTCCCCTCTATATGGCAGCAGGCCCTGGCCTATGTGGATGCCGTGGAAGTGCCCAGCACCTTTGTGCAGCAGGCTTTGCAAAAGATCACAGACAAGCCTGTCACTGTGCGCCCGCATGCCGTGCCTGTGCCCATACGCCGCAAAACAGCCTATGCCACTGACGGCATTATCCGTTGCCTCTTTATTTTTGACGCCGGTGCATCCTTTGAGCGCAAGAACCCGCTGGCAGCCCTGCAGGCCTTTGCTCAGGCCTTCAAGGTCGGCGAAGCAGAAATGACATTCAAGGTGAGTAATGCCAGTGCTGGTAACCGTCAGTTTGAGGACTTTCAAAAAGCCTGTGCTGCCGTGCCAGGGGTGCGCATCATCACTGATGACCTGGATGCCACTGCCCTGTCAGAACTCTATCTTGCGCACGATATCTATCTTTCCCTGCACCGCTCCGAAGGCTATGGCCTGACCATACGCGAAGCCATGCTCCACGGCCTGTATGTGGTGGCCACAGGCTGGTCCGGTAATATGGATTACATGCAGGATGCATTAGTGCGCCCTGTACCGTACAGACTTGTAAAGAAGCGGTTTGAGAGTGGAATTTGTAAGGGGATCACGGCTCGGTGGGTAGAGGTGGATGTGGCAGGAGCAATAATAATTTTGCGCTATCTACACGCTAGACTGACTGATACGAGCAGGGAGGTAGCTGCATGAGGCTAACGCTATGAAAGAAAGTGTTCGTACCTCACTGCGCCGTTATTACCAAAGATTGCGATCTGTTCCAATTCTAGGAATAGCGGTAGATATGTTGGCACCGTATGCAAAGCACTACATTGCAACTCGGGCACTACTCAAAGCCAGCCAGCCTTCGTTGGAAACCCGAGTACAGGAACTGGAAACATTGGTAGCAGACCTACGAGAGGAACAGATACGAGCTGCCCAAGAAAAAGAATTGCCACGTATATCTGTTGTCATTAATACCTGCAACCGTAAAGATTACTTACGTAATGCGCTAGAATCACTGGCGCAGCAACGTTATCCTTCCTTTGAAATAGTTGTAGTCTGCGGACCTTCTGACGATGGTACAGAAGAACTTTTGGCAGAATGGGAAGGTCGTATCAAAATCCTTTCCTGCCCAATACGAAATATATCAGTCTCTCGTAATATAGGCATCGAAGCGTCTGGCGGAGAAATAGTTGCATTCATGGATGACGATGCTATAGCCCCTTCCGACTGGTTATTGGAATTATCACGTGGATATGAAAATCATGAAGTTGCAGCTGTGGGAGGATATATTCGAGATAATAGCGGCATTGCTTGGCAGTCTCGTGTAACAGTATGCGACCGTTACGGCGATGCTTCATACTATGATGATCTGCAATCTGCCTGTCTCGCGCTTGGTTGTCCAGAGCAGTGGGGCAGGGATCGCTATTTTTCGCCTACAGGAACAAATATGAGTTTTCGTCGGGAAGTACTGACAGGTCTTGGAGGCTTTGACGAAAACTATGCTTATTATCTGGATGAAACTGATATTTTTATAAGAATTGCTGATGCAGGATTGCGCACTATATTTCAACCACAAGCAATAATTCTGCATAAGTTTGCACCAAGTCATTTACGCACGATAGAGAGAATACCAAAAAATATTTATTTGATGGCATGCAGCAAGGCATATTTTGTTATGAGGCATGCACTTCCTATACATGGCATCAAAATATGTACAACATATCTAGATAGGTGGATAAAGGAAGCAAAAGAAAATATCAAAAGTTTATTACGCCAGAGGTCTATCAATAAAAAAGATTTTTATCGCCTAACGCAAGAAGTAGACCAAGCGCGGCAGGATGTTGAACAGCTTATTCAAAAATCCCAATGTCTTGTAAAATTCGATGAGAAAATTTCTTTTTTACCATTTTTAACAACGAAGAAGGCTAGGCGTAGTGAAAACATAATTACAAATCGGTTAAACCACCGCCTCTGGCGGTGTGACCGTAAAAGGTTCAACCGTTCCGGCGTTGTACAAAACGTGAAAAAGGCTCACCCTGAAATATCCCACCAAACGGATAATCAAGGAGAGCCTATGCAACAC
>JAFQNG010000083.1 GCA_017396005.1 Desulfovibrio sp. | reverse complement strand
TGGCGGGGATGTCTTTTACTGGCCCGGTGGCAATACCCATTGCTGGCGTGGTCATGTCTATGAATGGCCGCAGTGGATCGCTGCCCTTATGGACGCCTGTAAAACCACGGATCTTGTCCTTCTGGGCGACTGGCGGCCCCTGCACCGCGAGGCCATCTGGCTGGCGCGTCTGCGTGGTGCACGCATCTGGGTCTTTGAAGAAGGCTATCTGCGGCCCAACTACCTTACCCTGGAAGAAGGCGGTGTCAACGCATCCTCGCCTCTGCCGCGCACACCAGAGGCTGTGCGGGAGCGGGCGCAGCAACTGGCAGAGACAGGCCTGCCCCTGCCGTCCACTGCTCCCAACCCCATGTCAGGCCGTGTGCTCAAGACAGCCTGGAACCATGTGGGCAACGTTCTGCTCTGGCCCTTTTTCCATCGCTACAAGACACACCGCCCCTACTGCATAGGCCGAGAGATGACAGGCTGGCTGCCGCGCTGGCTCTCACGCAAACGGCGGCGGGCTCATGGGCTTGAGGTGACGCGCCAGTTACTGCGCAGTCACGTACCTTTTTATTTCATGCCCCTGCAGCTGGATGCCGACTCGCAGATACGGCGGCATTCGCCCTTTACCGGCATCCTTGAGTGCATGGCGCAGGTCATCACCGACTTTGCCCGCCATGCCCCCAGTGACGCCTATCTGGTGTTCAAGAATCATCCTTTGGACAACGGCCTGCTCAACTACCGGCGTTACATGCGTTCTCTGGCCAGGGCCACAGGCTGCTCCGAGCGTTTGCGCTTTGTGGAGGAGGTCAACGCCCGTCTGCTCTGCGAGCGGGCACGGGCTGTGGTGCTCTGCAACAGCACGCTGGGTCTGAGTGCCCTGGGTATGGGCAAGCCGGTCTACTGTCTGGGGTCCAGCATCTATGCCATGCCCGGCTTGGCCGTGGATGCGGCCCAGATGCCGCTCAAGGATTTCTGGCACGCGCCGACCGCACCGGACAGTGAGTTGCTGCAGGATTTTCAGCGTGTGCTCAAACATGATGCCCTGGTGCCGGGCAATTTCTATTCACCTCAGGGCATGGATGATGCCATCAGGGCGTCACTCAGGCGTATGGGCATGGGAGGCACGGCATGAGCGACAGCCTGACCTTTCGCCCTGCTGCAGCCGCTGATGCCGCTGCACTGGCCAGCTGCATCCATGAGGTCTCTGCCGGTGTGGTGGATGTGCTGCTGCACGGCCTGCTGCCGGGCGTCAGTGTGCGTGACGTGCTGACCATGGTCATGCGTGACGCCAGCTCCCACTACAGCCACAAAAACTGTGTCATGACCGAATATGAGGGCCGCATGGCCGGCCTGCTGTTTGCCTATGCTGCTGCAGAGCAGAGCATCCCGCCACTCATGGAACGCATGCTCTCGGCAAAACGGCTGGAGCCCGTGCGCGAGCTGCTCACGCTCTGTCATCCCGGCAGTCTCTATATCAATACGCTTTGGGTCGATGCAGGTTTGCGCGGCCTTGGTGTGGCTGATGCCCTCATGGATTATGCCCGCCTCTGGGCCGAGGACGCAGGGCACAATTCCATCAGTCTTTTTGCCTGGCGCGACAATGAACGGGCTGTATCCTTCTACCGCAGGCAGGGCTTTGCATCTGTGCGGGAAGTGGCAGCGCAGGGCGCTCTGCGGGATCAGCATGATACGGGTGATCTCTATGTTCTGCCTCTGGAGCCTACTCATGTCTGACAGCCTGCTCTGCTGCATGGCGCTTCTGCTGTTTGCCGTGCTGCTGCACCGGCGCAGTGCAGATATGTCTTTCATCGGGTGGCCCTGCCTTGCCGATGTTGCTGCCTGTGCCGTGGCAGGCTGGCTGTATGCGCTCATGCTCTGCATCAGTGGCCGCCCGCTTCTTGCTCTGGTCTTCTGTATCCTTCTGCTGACCGGCCTGTACTGCGTCAATGCCGCCAAGATCAGGGCCCTGCGCGGCGAGCCGCTGGTCTTTGCCGATGTGGCCCTGGCCTGGCAGGTAGTGCGCTTTCCTGCTCTCTACCTGCCATTTCTGCCCTGCAAGGCTTTGGCGTCTGGTGTTCTGGTCGGCATTGCTGGTCTGACCCTGCTCTGGCTGATGCCGGAGCCTGTGGCCTTCTCGGCCTGGTGGCTTTTGCTGCTATGCTGGCCGCTTTTCCTGCTGCTGCTCTGCAGCCCGTATGGGCAGGCCGTGGCGCACTATCTGCAGACTCGCTGGCCCCTGACCTTCAGGGCGCAGGATGACGCCAGACGTTATGGTCCGTTGGGTGCGGCCCTGCTCCATGTGTGCTGGCATCTGGGCTTGCGTGAACATACGAGCACTAACGCCAGTGTTTCTGTCCATGCCAACACGGCATTGCCCCGATCAACGCCTCTGCCCAACATCTTTCTTGTACAGGCTGAATCATTCTGTGACCCACGCATCTTCAGCCCGCATATCCCCAGGGATTTTCTGCCTCACTATGACGCTGCCTGTGCTCAGGGCATTTCCGGCTCCATAGCTGTTGCTGCCTTCGGGGCATACACCATGCGTACGGAATTTGCCGTCCTGACCGGGCAGTCCGCAGCTTCCATGGGTACAGACGCCTTTCATCCCTACTGGAGCGCTGCCAGGCCCTGTACCTGGTCGCTGGCACGGCATCTACGTAACAGGGGGTACAGGACAGTCTGCCTGCATCCCTTCTACAGAGAGTTTTTCTTCCGGCACAAGGCCATACCCGATCTGGGCTTTGATGCCTTCATCAGTCTGGAAAACTTTCCGCACCGTGCCACCTTTGGCCCCTATGTGAGCGATGCCAGTGTGGCCCGGGGCATGCTGG
This sequence comes from Desulfovibrio sp., assembly GCA_017396005.1. Taxonomy (GTDB): domain Bacteria; phylum Desulfobacterota; class Desulfovibrionia; order Desulfovibrionales; family Desulfovibrionaceae; genus Desulfovibrio. The sequence goes on along the minus strand of JAFQNG010000083.1, from coordinate 900 downwards.
AGCTGCTGCAGGATGACAGGCCTGTATTTTGTTTTGCCATCACCATGGAAAGTCATGGCCCCTGGCGTGCAGGCCGCTTGCACGGGCAGGGGCTGCATCTGCCGGGCCTTGACGCCGAGGCAGGACGCTACCTGCGTCATCTGCGCAATGCCGATGCCATGATCGGCTGCCTGTGCGCAGGCCTCAGGGAACAGAACCGCCCCGGTATCCTGGGCTGGTATGGTGACCATTTGCCCAATCTGCCGCATCTCATCCCTGCCGGTGAGACGGCAGTACCGTTCTTTGTCTGGAAGACATCCAGGAAATATCAGGAATATTGTGAAAAAATACAGCCGGAAACTCTGGGAGAAAAACTGTTAACCATACACAGTCACTGACGAATTTCCAAAATCCTTATTTCATCTTCATCCTTAGGAAGACGCTATGAACGACAAAGAAAAACGAGGGCTGCTTGAGGACGCCATTGAGATCTTGCGAAAGTCTGTCTCAGGTTTCCCGTTCAGAACCCAGGCCGAACTCTCCAGGGCCAGCGGTGAATCAGAAGCCAATATCTCGCGCTGGATCAATGGCAGTGCAACGCCCACCCTTCGCAGGCTGGAGCCTGTGCTCATGGCCCTGGGTGTTCGTTTTGAAATGCCGGATGAAGACACCAGACCCCTCCGGCAGACTGAAGTGCATGCAGCCAAAAGCATGCTCAACCGGGTAGACAGCTGGAAGATACTCAAAGACAAGGCCAACCTGCGTCAGACCATCATGCTGCGTATGCCCATACAGGACCTCTCCATGCAGCCGACCATCAATCCCGGCGATATCGTCATGATCGATACCACGCTCAAAAGCCCGAAAGAAAAGACAGTCTGTCTCATTGAACATACTGATGAGGATAACAAGACAGCCTAC
>JAFQNG010000082.1 GCA_017396005.1 Desulfovibrio sp. | reverse complement strand
CAAAAACTATTTGGTGTGAGTAAACGAGGAAACAGTACGATTCGTAAATTGCTAATTCAGGGATCACGAATAATCACACGCTATGCTTTGGCAAAACAGGATGGGAGTTATGCAATACAAAAATGGATTCAAGGAGTAGCTACACGACGTGGAAAGCAAATAGCAGCAGTTGCTCTGGCCAATAAAACAGCTGAAAAGATGCCGGATACATGACCGCATTCGTTCCTTTTGTTCACAAATATCTTGACAGGCGGGTCTATACATGCGTCTGCCCTGTGCGCGTAGCGCGGAGTTATTGCACCGGGGTGCATTTTCTTGTATCTAAGGGGCACAGGCCCCTCGTATACAATACCTGAACTAGTGCTAAGCAGCGCCGCATTCTTCTGCACTGACTTCATCGACATTTTTACCTCATAACAAGGAACACCTTAAATTTTGGCTCGAGCGCGGCAAAAGTTGAGCGTCTTTGAGAAGAAAATTTGTGCTGGAAGAATTTTGTGTGGCAGGTGAATTTGCCCCATGAAAAATGTCCCCAGGCAGTGACCAAGTGAGTGGACAGAAATGAGTCTATTTTAAGCCACGACTGTGTGGGGGCAACTATGGGGGCAAGGAAATTTTTGGGCTGTAACTAGATACTTATATTTCAATGGGTTATCGGAAAAAATATGGTGAAGTAACTGTTGAAGACAGACTCTGCAAACATGGATTTCGTTCCATAGAAATGATGCCGGAAATCGATTCATGGGCACTGCTGATGGAATTGGATACGAAAGTGGGTATGATTTATTTGGATTAGTTGAATAATTCAAAAATATCAACAAGATAGCGAGACATGAAAAAGTATGAAAGATGTACTATGCGGTAAAATACTCTGCTTGCTGATGATGCTCATGCTGACAACGACTTGTTTTTTTACCAGAGCGGTATGGGCCGAGGGCAGGGTGGCCCATGCCTTTGACCCTTTCATACAAAAGCATCTGCCGGACAGTCGTGAGCATACTGCTGACGAGGTCCGCATGCTGCAACAGATGGGTGGGGGTGCGCAGAGCCTGCAGGGTGAGGCTGCGCATCGGCCACATTGGCGCAATGAGGTGTATCCTGTAGTTTTTGGACAGCCCGGTGCCCCACAGGAGGTGCTGGTACTGCTGGATTTTGGTGTGTCACAGAGTCGGTATGTATGGGAAGAGGTTGTTCAGGCCTCGCGCGAGCTCTCACCTCGGCAATGCAAGATAGCGGTTTTTGGGCACAGCCGTGAAAACTATGGCACAGACCTCATGGGCCTTGCTATCTGGATAAGCCACGCTCGGCCCGGACAGGCCATGCCTTTCTTGAGCTATGCTCTGGAGCGCTGGCATGCTATCAAGCAGGGGCAACGACGCCAGGGCGGTGAGAAACGTTTCGTCAGCCCTTACGATGCAACGCTCAAGGCGACGGATTTTCCCATACACTACAGTTATTTTTCTCGTCTGCGGCCGCCTGTTCCTGCCCGGCAGGAGCTGACCGTCTCTAAATACTGTTATGAAGCGGGTAATGTAAACACGTATCAGGCAGTACAGATCAGCCGTTATTACGGAGTCAAGCGTCTGCCAGCTGTCATCGTCAATGGCCGAATACTATCATCGATCACTGCTCAGAGTATCATTAAGGCTGTTGGGACTTAAATGTGGCAGTATTACTGGAAGTAGTCGACAAACATAACACCCCTCTTTGTCTTATGTCGGAGAGGGATGTTCTGGGACAAAAATTGAAGCACAGGGCTGTAGCACTCCTGCTGCGTGATAAGGCAGGGCGCGCCCTGTTTACGCAACGACAGGGGTACGGATGGGATTTTTCTTCATATGCCGTTGTTTACGCAGGGCAGGCCTATGAAGCCGTAGCTCGCACCTTACTGCAACAGGATTGGCACCAAGGGGGCAGACGCCTGACCCTGTTGGGGGTGTGTCCTGCACATGAGAATGGCGCCCGTGCCTTTACCGCTGTTTATGAAGTGCGTATGCCTGTTCCTCTTCTTTCTCTTCTGGCTGCAGATCGCAGCCGACATCTTCTACTCGACCATGATGAAATCCAAGGCCTGGAACGCAGCATGAGCGAGATGTTCTCGCCATTACTGCGATATGCTATGCAGGAAGATTGCTTGTCTCCGCACATACAGCTCAGCAGACGAGATGCTGTGAGAAGTCATCGGCGACTTGCAAAAGCTGGCTCAGCTCCTCATGCATCAGACCGTTTGTCGCCAGAAGGGGCTCATAAAAAGTATATGGTTCGTTTTTAAAGTTACTGACTTTTCCGCCAGCCTCTTCAACGATTAGCCAGCCTGCCGCCACATCCCATGGCTTGAGCCAGTCTTCATAAAAGGCATCAATTTTGCCGCAGGCTAGATAGGACAGATCAACAGATGCAGCACCTATGCGGCGCATCCCCTGACTGCCGGGCAAAACAGCCACGAGGCGCCTCATGATCAGCGATATGTGATCTCCGGCATCATAAGGGAAGCCTGTAGCCACCAGTGTTTCTGAAAGCTTCGCCGCCCGAGATACATGTATGACATTTCCATTACAGAAAGCACCTTCTCCGCGGACTGCCCAGTAGCATTCTTTCATTGTAGGGACATTCACAATGGCGAGGACTACACGGTCTTCCTGCCAGAGAGCTACTGATGTTCCTACCTGAGGTATCCGATGAACAAAGTTTGTAGTGCCATCAACGGGATCAATGATCCAGCAGAGCTGATCAGGATTCTGACCAAGGGTGCTACTTTCTTCAGCCATAAAAGCAGCATCGGGCACAAGAGCCGCCAAACGGTTCTTGAGAAAATCTTCCACAGCCAGATCTGTTTCGGTCACAAGGTCGATACGGCCTTTATAACGTACTTTATGCTGTTTGATCCAGTTTGCTTTGATGATTTCGCCGCTTTGCTGTACAATTTGCAAGCAGGGTTCCAGTAGTGAGGATGCAAGAGACATATCATCACCTGTAGTAGAAAGTCAGTTGATAAAAACACTGTTATAAGTTTTTCTATCAAGCATGGCACGTGCTGTCCCACGCAGAACAGTAGTGAGGGGATCTTGGTCGACGAAAACGTTGAGACGAGTTTCTCCTGCAATGAACTGATCAAGACCTTTAAGTAATGACCCTCCGCCAGCCATGAGCAAACCGTTACGATGAATATCGGCAGCAAGCTCAGCCGGTGTTTTTTCAAGAGCATGCAATACTGTATTCAAAATAGCCTGAACAGGTTCACGCAAGGCTTCACGAATATGGCCTTCTGTAATAGTGACAACCTTGGGACGCCCAGTCAAAAGATCTTTACCGGAGACTTCCAGTGTTGGGGCATTGGGTTGCGGCAAGGCTGAACCAAGAAGAATTTTGACATTTTCAGCAGTATTTTCACCCACCTCCATGCGGAATACATCACGTATATAGCGTGCTACAGCCATATTCATGGCATCACCTGCTACTCGAACAGAATGGGCCGAGGCCATGCCCCCCAGTGTAATAACAGCTACTTCACTAGTACCTCCACCAATATCCAGCACAAGATTACCAAGAGGTTCATGAATGGGCAGATCTGCTCCAATAGCTGCTGCCATAGGTTCTTCCACTAGGGACACCTGGCTGACGCCGGCCAGAAGAGCAGCATCAATGACGGCCTTCTTCTCTACCTGTGTTATTCCTGAAGGGATACAGATAACCATGGAAGGTTTGACCAGTCTGAGCCCTGTAACGATTTTGTGCACGAAGTAGGAAATCATGGCTTGGGTGACATCAAAATCAGCAATGACCCCATCTTTCATGGGACGGATAGCCTTGATGCGTTTTGGCGTTCTGCCGATGAATTCTTTTGCAGCTTTGCCTACGGCTAAAACGGAATTGTTTTGTGCATCCAGCGCTACAACTGAAGGTTCATTGATGACTATACCGTATTTGCGGGTATAGAGCAGCGTGTTCGCCGTACCCAGATCCATAGCAATATCTTTGGAAAAAAAATGGAAGAAGCGTTTGAATAGCATAGTTATATTTCTTTGCCCGGAGACAAGAGGGTGGCATGAGCTCGCTGCCCTTCCCTATGGATCTGGGCCTTGGGCAGCATGGTCCGTAAGCGTGTTTTAAGATAAAGATTTTCCAGAAAGAGTGATAGATGATCTACAGCCTGGTGTATGAAACTGCGTAATCCTTCATCAATATGCAGGGAACTGGTGTTGGCAAGACACAGTGCACCCTTGGTACTTTTATTGACCATAATGGGCATGCACACGGTAACCTGAAAATCAGGCATGTCAGGTTGTTTACCGAAAAGCGCAGAAACAGAAGTTCCCTCAGTACCGACAGCTTCGACAGGCTGCTCATTACAAAAAACCCAACCAGCAATGCCAGTACCTATGGGCAGAACCAGAGGCTGATCATGCAGTAAAACACGATTCGACTCAGCTTCTATGCAATATGTTTTTCCTGGTATTGCAAGTGATGCGAAGGCGCAATAATCAAAACCAGTAGCATCGGCCATGGTGCGCAAAAAGTTTTGAAGAAAAAGAGGCCAGCGTTTATACTGAAAACGCATTTCCTGAATGACGCTCATTTCGGCAAAGTAGCGGGGAATATTGCCGACAGGCTGTTGCCCCTGCTGGCGAGACACGAGTTCAGCAAAGAGATGCAGTATCTTATGATCTTTATTTGAGAAAGAATATTGCCTTTTGCTATCAACGCACAGAGCGCCACCCATGGGGACAGGACAGCCCATAAATGCCTTGATATTTTCTTCTTCACTGCCGGTGTAATATCCGAGATTACTTTGATGCTGGTCAAAATTAGGCACCAGCAGAGGTTGACGGTTACGGATGATCCAACCAGCCAGACTGCCGGCACTGATACGAGCATTGGGGACGACTTTGTCTCCAAGACTGAAGTAACCCGACAGGCGATATTCTTCCTCGTTTTCTCCTGGCAGGACGAGCACAGCAGTGTAGGCGTCAAAAACGCTGCACACAATGCTCAAAACATGCTTTTCAACTATATCGATGGTCATATGAGCGCAAGTTAGGGTTTGAAACAAGTCAAAAGTGTAGCAAAGCGCAAGTCGTCCCGCAACTTCTCTTTTGGGTGTATGTCTTGTTTTTAGCATAGAGGTGAGAAGAAAAAAACTGAAATAGGCTTATATCACTGGAGTTTTTTGACAAAAAAATTTAATATAGCAAAAAAATTGAGGGTTAGGCTAACGATGATCAAATGGCAAGAGGTTTTCAGCAAGGACGAGCATTGCTGGTGTGATGCCAGTAGTGTGTCTGAGCCTCTTGCTATCAGGGACCTGGGTGCCCTTAAACGTTTTCTTGATGCTGTCCACATACGCTACTGTCTTGTAAAACCGTATCAGGAGCATAAGAACTACCCTCTGGTGGAAGGACGGGAACTTCTGCCCTCATTTGAAAACGACATGTTCGAGCACAGAGAACTGCCGGGGTTTGCCATGGTAGCTTTTGCTCGTCATCTAGATTATTTTTCAGAGATTTTTCAGTTTGATGCCCTGCATCCAGTCATTACCGACGCTGATGGAGCATATTGTCCTTTGGAAAATCAGGTTATAGACCTGAATACGCAGACTATTGCTTCACGCCTGCCGCGTATGCATCAGGAAGTATTTCGCCAGCAATTCCGCTCCATAGATACATCCCTGCTCGAGACTTACCCCTTGCTCATGCCATATCTGCTCAACATGGACAGAGCGCATGTTTTTGCCTGGGATACTGATAATATTTTTCACTTAGCTGGGATATTTGCCTCTTTTCCTTCTGATATTGATAGTGAGCTTAAGCGTTTTGGCATTCGTATTGGGAAGTTCGTGTATGGCGATAGTGATATCTATGAACATAATCGTATGTTTGTTTACCAATATCTTATGGAGTTGTATGGCTTTCCTATAGTATCAGAACGCCGCACTTCTAGTGCTCTCTTTGCCCGCAAGCTGCACAAGATGGGGGAACACTTCTTGTTACGGGTAATGGGGCAGTCGGATCGGACACTGACGACCTATACACATACTGGAGGAGGACAACAGTATCCTCTGTTGGAAAAATTAGCCTTGGTCAGTATTGACGATAACCAAGAAGATGTTCTTTCCGTTCTAGATCGTAAAGGTTTCTTTCTTGATAGAGAACGGCGTGTGGTCATCATACGTATTACATACCGACAGCATCGTTTTGACTCAAATAACGTACGTCAGGATCGTGCACTTTCTGTTGCGATGCAAGAGATCTTGCATCCATTAACTGGAGAAAGCTTGCAGGGACTTAATATCGTTAAAGATACAACTAATATGTTTTTACGCCTTAATGATATTGTACGAGGAGAATATACAGGACGTATTCTTTATAAAAGAACAGAAATCGTTGAAAACACTGACACGCATGAAAAAAGGTTAAAGTTTCTTTTTACATGGCTAACTAAACATCAGCGACGTATGATTGGCTATAGTGATGAATTTTATGCCAATGTAAGTAAGGTTCTTTCAGAATATTTATATAATATAGAGTTTTTAAGTATATTTGATGGTATGCGTGAATTGTATAATGATGTCTGTACTCGTTTTAGTTATATCCAGCAAGCCAGGAGGGTTCGTATTCTTGATGATATTTCTCGCAGAATATATAAAGGAAAACGTATCACATATCTCCAGATGATGCGCGAATCTTTATCTCTTTTGAGTGATTTGCAATTTGAAATAGTTAATTTTTTTTCAGATTTAGTTGACTCTATTATCAATTGTATAGAAACTATTCTTCATGATCGTTATTTGTATCGTACATATATTGCTGTCTCCGAGAATTCATTGACTAAAGCTGGTTTAGAAATTCGTAAGAGTTACGGTAGGCTAGTATCGGTATTGGATGGTTTGAAAGCAGTACGTAAGGTCCGGAGTGCTTCGGAGAGTTGATTATTATACGTTTACTATTATGAATATTCCTTATTTTTTTTTACCACCGCAGTCTTGGGGACCAGAACCGATCCTTACCGGGCAGGAAGCGCGTCATCTTTCTCAGGTATTGCGTCTTACCCCCGGGCAGGACATCATGCTTCTAGACGGTTGTGGGCGTAAGGGGCTCTGCCGTATAGAAGCTGCTTCTAAAAAAAATGTTCAGCTGCGACTGCTGGAAGAGCATTATGAGGATTCTCCGTGTGCGTCAGCTGTGATAGCATTGGCCTTCAGTAAAGCTGTACGACGCGGTTTTTTTATGGAAAAGGCAGTCGAGCTTGGTGCGCAGGGTATATGGCTATGGCAGGGTGATCATAGCCAAGGCAAAATTTCTGCACAGACAGCTGAAGCTTGTCTTGGGCAGATGATAGCCGGAGCCAAGCAGTGTGGGAACTCCTGGTTGCCTGAAGTGCGTGCTCTCAAAGGCGGTGTGGATGAGCTCCTCCGTATGTCTGAAAAAGCAGATTATCGTATCCTGCCATGGGAAATGCAGGAAGATTTGCCTATGCTGACAAGTGAGATAGCGGGGAGGCCAGGACTGAGTATATATGTCATCGGGCCTGAAGGCGGTTTTTCTGCCAGGGAACTCAAGGCCTTGAAACAAGGAGGATTTATGCCGGTTAGTTTAGGAGCGCGTGTCCTGCGTTGTGAAACTGCCGCTACGCTTTGTCTGGGTATTCACTGGTGGGCTTCTCACCTGCATAAGTTATAGTAAAAAAAGGACAAATCTCACCTGCATGGTGATGTTTTATCAAGAGCGCTGAGACGTGCCAGCAGACGGGTATAGTAGGGGTCTTCTTCTTCAATACGTATATGCCTTTGACTTCGCATACGAGCTCTCTGAATCATGAACCGCAGTTTTTGCATCCCTCGTACGCTTTCCTGCTCATCCTTGCAATTTTCAAGCAGGTCCAACAGTTGTGTCATTTTTTTTCGTTCTTCCAATTCCGGCGGCAGACAGCCAGCATTGCTCAAAATTTTATAGGCCATACGCAGATCTTCCGGCACATGACTCATATCTTCCAGCTGCAGGGGAGAGCCTTGTCCCGGAAGGTTATCAAAGTCCCCTCTGTCTCTAGCTTCTTCTATCCGCTTTTCAGCAATAAGCTGGATTACTGACCAGGGGTTCATTTCAGCCATTATTTTTTCCCAAAAGTGTTTTCCATTCAGCCAGTAATTTTAATGCTGACATGGGGCTGAGAGTATCAAGATCCAAATCGCGCAAAGCTGTCAGCAAGGGATGTTCGACAGAAGGTTGAGAATCTTCTTCGTAAGGCAAGCGCTTTTTGTGTGAAAAATTTTTTTCAGATAGTTCCAAGCCTGGTAAGGATATGACAGTACTTTTTCTGGAAAGGGCGCGTCCATGTTCCAGCTCTGTTAATATCTGACGCGCACGTTGTACAACAGGAGCTGGGATGCCTGCCAGACGCGCTACCTCCACACCATAACTGCGATCTGCTGGACCGGGCAGTAGTTTATGTAAAAACAGGATTTCGCCATTATGTTCACGGATGGCTATATTCATTGTGAATACCCCTGTAATCCGCCCTTCAAGTGAAGTGAGCTCGTGATAATGGGTGGCGAACAAAGTACGTACTTCACCTCCCGCACGCTTTACCAGATCTTCCACTACGGCCCAAGCCAGAGCGACGCCGTCATAAGTGCTGGTGCCGCGTCCTATCTCATCAAGAATAATCAGGCTTCTTTTGGTAGCCTGTCTGAGAATGCGCGCTGTTTCGACCATCTCTACCATAAAGGTGCTGTGTCCCTGTGCCAGATTATCGGACGCACCAACGCGTGAGAACAATCTATCTACTATACCCAGAGTAGCCTGCTCAGCTGGCACCATTGATCCCATCTGAGCCAGAAGGCAGATGATGGCCACTTGGCGTAATATGGTAGATTTGCCAGCCATATTAGGGCCTGTTAACAGACAGAGTCGACGTGAGGTATCAAGACGAAATGAATTTGGTACAAAGTTGGCATTCCCAATAATGCTTTCAATCACCGGATGACGGCCATCGCGGATATCAATATGAGGGGTATCCGTCAACTGAGGGCGACACCAGATGTTCCTCCGTCCTACTTGAGCCAAGCTTTGCCAGTAATCCAGTTGTGCTACCAATGCTGCCATATGGGTAATGCGATGCCGCTGACTGCTGATATGCTCACGAAGTTCTTGAAACATCCGGTATTCCAAGCAGTTTCTTTTATCGCTTGCTGAGAGGAGTTCATCTTCGAGGCTTTTTAGTTCGGCTGTAGTGAAGCGCTCTGCATTGGCCAAGGTCTGCCGTCGAATGAAATAATCTGGCAGAGGAGCGGAATGGGCGGCTCGAGAAATCTCATAGTAATAACCAAATACGCGATTATAGCCTATTTTAAGTTTTGAAAGACCTGTGCGTGCCTGTTCTTTGCAAAGTAGTTCTTTAACTTTTTGCTCTCCATGCTCTATCAGATCGAGCAAGTGATCTAGTTCGGCATTATAACCGATTTTAAAAAGCCCTCCATCAGTAATGACTGTCGGCGGGCTTTCCACAAGGGCTGTATCAAGCAGCTGTGCACAATCAGTGAGATTATCCCAAGTTTTGTTGAGCTCTGCAAGGCTTTTGGGCAGCCGCAGTTCCTTTTCTTCCTGCTCAGGCCGGAGGCATAAAAAGGCTTTTTGTACAAGAGGCAGGGCAGTAAGACTGTTGCGCAGACTGATGAAATCGCGCGGATTGGCCCTGTTGAGATGTATTCTGGTAGAAAGACGTTCTAGATCATAGACAGTGCGCAACGCATCGCGCAGAAGTTCACGGCAGTTATCATGGTCATGAAAAAAAGCAACAACATCTTGGACGCGTTCAATTATGGCGGCATCCCGCCATGGATGACGCAGCATGTCTTCCAGAAGACGTCCACCCATAGGTGTCATAGTTTCATCTATTTCATGGCGCAGCGTACCCTTGCCTTTGTGTCCATTAAGCCTGACAAATATTTCTAGGTTACGCTCTGTGATCTCATCAATCATCAGGCGGCGTCCGAGATCTAGCGGCTTAAAAGGCATCAGATGATCTGGATTGCGTTTCTGGGTTTGATCAAGATATGCCAGAATAGCACCGCAGGCACACATCAGATTTTTTTTGTTATCCAGGCCCAGAACAGCTGCATCGGCTACTTGCTGTGCCTGCAGAACTTGTTGTGTAGCTTTTTTGAATTCGAAATGGGCATTGGGCATGCGAACAATATGGATGCTCTCTTCCAGCTTAGTGGTAGGCAGTTCCATTTTTTCAGCTATGAGCAACTCGCTTGGAGCCAGCTTCTGTACCCACTGCCACATATCCTGCCTGCGTTTGAAGTCAACCCCTGACCACTGTCCTGTAGAAATATCTGCCCAAGCGAAAGCACCTCCTTCCTTGCTGGCATTACAGCACAGTGCGCCAAGATAATTATGACTTTTATTCTGCAGATTAGCGTCATCCAGCACTGTTCCGGGAGTGATGACGCTGGTGACAGCACGCTGCACCAACCCTTTGGCCATTTTGGGATCTTCCGTCTGTTCACAAACGGCAACGTGAAAGCCTCTGTCAACAAGCTGGGCTATATAACTATGTGCAGCATGCCAGGGAACACCGCACATGGGGATGGGGTCTGCACTGTCTTTACTGCGACTCGTGAGAGCGATCTGCAGTTCACGAGCTGCCGTGACCGCATCATCAAAAAAAAGTTCGTAAAAGTCACCCATGCGATAGAAAAGTAACGCATCGGAGTAGTCTGCCTTGATACGCAGGTACTGTTCAAACATGGGGGTGCGTTTGATATGCGTCATGACTGGTCAAAAAACAGACTATGGAGAGAAAAAAAATGCGCCCGGTGAACCGGGCGCAAACATACTGATAAAACCTAGACTTTATCAGGATCAGGGGCCACAACATCTTCAACTACAGGGGCAGTTTTGTTTTCTTGTGCGGCACTTTTATCATCCTGCTGCTTACGCTGAAAAAATTTACGAGTCTGATGCGGATTACGCTCTATTTGCTTGCGCAACTTTTCCACTTCACGTTCTAGAGAGCTGACACGCCATTTGGTTTTCATTAGCTTGGCAGAAGTAGTGAATTTTTCCCAAGCTAGAGAGCAGACGGCGAGCAAAGCACCAATGAAAAAAGCAGATATAACCAGAAAATAGAAGGGCAGGGCAATAGATTTCATTGCTGGCAAGAAAAAGAGATTGAGAGATAACTCCATATTCTGTGAAAGCGCAGTCTGATTCTGGAAGAAAAAGATCAGTGCCAAAAAAAGGAATACCGCCAGTAGTAAAACTTTGATATAGCGCATACGATTTCTCCTGAAGGCTAGACAGTTCTAATTATTGTGCCTTACCCTTCCTGATAAAGCAGGAGGTGTCCAAGGGCAGCCGGATTATGCCCTTTGTCTCAGGCACACAAAAGAAGGTCGTAACCTAGCATATGTGTGGCTGAGATGTTCCGGCATGGTGCGCACTTCATCAAAAACAGCCATGAACGAGGAGTCGCCGTTCCAACGGGGTACCAAATGAAAATGCAGGTGTTCCCGTATGCCTGCCCCGGCGGCCTGTCCCTGGTTTAGCCCTACATTGATACCCTCACAGTTAAAGTGTTGGGTTAGTATTTCGCTGCATGTCTGAATCAAATCCATTATTTCATGTGTTTCGCTACGCTCCAGACTCCCAAGTGCCATCACATGACGATAGGGACAAACCATGAGATGCCCACTGGAGTAGGGGAACTTGTTCATGACGACAAAAGCGTATTTTCCGCGAAACAGAATCAGACGAGCCTCGTCTTCGGTGGGTACTTCCGGAAGACAAAACACACACGTATCCGGCTTTGGCCCGAGAATATAGTCTATGCGCCAAGGCGCCCACAAAATTTTCATAGGCTTTAAGCATACACACTTGCTAGGCATGGGGCAAGTCTAAAATCATCCAAGTTCTGAGGTACGGGGGAAAATATTTCCTCAGTCTTCCGCCAAGTCATTTGCCAGAAGCAAACGAATAAAATTAATCTGACTTTCGGCATTGGGCGTCTGACCATCAAGCTTAGCCTCCAGCACATGTTGCAACAGCCTGCCAAAAAGAGGGCCTGGAGTCAGTCCGAGGCCTTGCAGATCTGCGCCACTGATATCAGGCTTTTCATGCCTCCACTGCATGATATAGCGTGAAAGATTTTTCAGCAGCCCTTGGTTCTGAGTAACAGCCATCATGAATAGCAGGCATTCTAGCGATACAGGACGCAGCAGCTTCCACAGTGCGCTGATACGTTGACCTTGTGTCCCTTCCTGGTGTTGCCATACGTTCAGACGGGGTAAAACTCCCCGCATCAGTTCGCGTTGAGCCATGATGTAATTCTTTTTATTTTCAGGTAAACCTAATTGATCGAAATGGTTTGATGTTTCTATATAGTTCAGGTTATTATTTAAGGATAAAAAGTATAGAAACCAGGTCTGAATAGGCTCGTCAAAGTAAAGCAGGCGATACCATGCCAGAATCTCCTTGGTTCGTTTCAGAATATCGCGTCTTGCGGACGTTAACGTCAGTTGAGGCATTATCGCCTGCAAGATTCCTAATTCTTCCAGACGAATAAAACAGGCAGGGGGGTCAGCTTCATTGCAGATATGTTGGTATTCGTTGAACAGGCGTGGGCTAGAAAGACGCTCCATCAGGCGAAGAGAAAGAACATTGCGAATCAGCTTTTCTGCATTTGGACTGATTTTGAACTTATAACGCTGCTCGAAACGAACTGCTCGCAAACAGCGGGTGGGGTCTTCAACAAAACTTAAAGTATGGAGAACACGAATCAGTCGCTCCTTGATATCCCGCTGACCACCGAAAAAATCTAGCAGTTGACCAAAAGGGGTACTATCCAGACGTACCGCTAGGGCATTGATAGAAAAGTCGCGCCTGAAAAGATCCATCTTGATGGAAGATAATTCTACCGTCGGCAGAGCTGCCGGATATTCATAGTATTCAAGCCTGGCTGTAGCGACATCAATGCGGGATTCCTGTCCTTCAGCATTGGTGAAAATCACTACTGAGGTCAAAAATTTCTGATGCTCACGAACACGGCCTCCCAGTACTCTGGCCAGCTCTTTGGCCAGTGCTATACCATTACCTTCGACAACCAGGTCAATATCATGGTTGGGCCGGTCAAGCAGTAGGTCACGCACGAAACCACCGACAATATAGACGGGGAGAGACAGTTTTCTGCCCAGATCGCCAATAAGGAGCAGAAGTTGTCGTATGCTTTGCGGTAAACGATCTGTAATGAGCTTGCCCACATTGCGTTCTTTGCCTCGGACATCACTTCTGTCCAGGATATTTCCTGGTCCTTCAGCAAAAATATTTATTAGGTCTGTACGGGTAACGACGCCGATGACTGCCTCATTTTCTACAATAGGCACAAGGCGTTGGCGAGATCCTATAATGATATTGGTAAGCTCTTTGATTTCGGCATCAGGTGAAAGCGAAAGAAAACGTCGCTGCATGTAGTTTTCTACATGCATCTCCGCAAGGCCGTGAGCCCTGGCTCGTGAGGCAGTCTGGGCATCAAGAATACCCACGCACTGGCGAGTACCTGATCCAAAAACCGGAACGGCCTTGAGTCCAAAGTGAAGCATAAGTTCATCCGCTTCACGAATACGTGCAGTAGCTTCCACACCCACTGCAGGGCTGGACATATACTCTCGGGCACTTTTTTCAGGATGAGCCTGCTCGAACAAACCTCGCAGAATAGTTTCGCGTACTTCATTGATGGGCATGGAGCGTATGGAGGCCGAGGCTGCATAGACATGTCCTCCACCTCCCAACCGGACACAGATATCTCCCACATTAAGGAAATCACAACGGCTTCTGGCTACTACCTGTATACGGTCACCCATAATGCCGATGGCAAAGAGTACTGTAAATTTTTCCATCTCCATCAAGCGGTGTGCCAGATAGGCAAAATCCCCTAGATAATGTTCCATGGACGCTTCTGCAAGCACGACCGACATACCATTGATGGTGTAGCTGTGCGCAGATTCCAGCAGACTATTGAGTGCCTGTATGTGCATACTCGTCAGCTCATGGGCGGCCATCTCTGAAATCTGATTGACATCCATTCCCTGCTCAAGCAGCCAAGCCGCAGCCTGAAAGTCTTCGGAAGTAGTGGAGGAATACGTAAATGAGCCAGTATCTCCATAAATACCCAGTCCCAGCAACGTAGCTTCCTGAGCTGAAATTTTGAAGTACTGGCGACGCAATTCCTGTACCAGCCTGCTGGTCACAGCACCTGTGTTGGCAAGATATTGTACATCTGCCTTGAGATCATCTGGTGAATCTGGATGGTGATCCCATACCTCCAAGCATAGTCCGGAAATCTGTAGCAGGGGGGCTACGTGTTTAATACGGCTGCGTTGACGTGTATCTACTAGAACCAGACGTTGAAAATCCATCCAGTTCAGGGATGCGCTTTCTCTGAAGTTGTAATCAGCAGGGTCAAGTGAAGAAAACACTTTATGCAAACCGCGTTCCTGTGTGCCTGGGAACAGCAGGAAACACGGCTGATACAGATGACGAGCTGCCAACATGGCTGCAAAAGCATCGAAATCCGCGTTGGCATGGCAGGTAATCAGGGTAAGTTTGTCGTTCACGTATGACTCCGAGGATGGAATTGCCAGTGGATACTGCGTAGACGGTCTGCCTGTACATGGGTATAGATCTCTGTGGCGCTGATATCGGCATGGCCTAGAAGCATTTGTACCGATCTCAAGTCAGCTCCACCTTCAAGCAGGTGTGTGGCAAAGGTGTGACGAAACGTGTGTGGTGAGATGGGGCGGTGTATACCTGCCTGTAAGGCGTATTTTTTTACTATTTTCCAGACGTACTGGCGGCTGAGGCCACGGCCCTGTCTGCTGATGAAAAAGCTGTCGTCAAGGGGCGAAAAGCAGGGACGCCAATGCTGCATATAATTGGAAAGAAGTTTTTGAGCAAAGTCATGTAGCGGCACCAGACGCTCTTTGGAGCCTTTGCCCAAAACACGCATTATTCCCCTCTGCAAATCCAGATCAGACATCTTCATGCGGCATAATTCAGAAACGCGCAGGCCCGCAGCATAGAGCAGCTCTAGAATACAACGATCTCGATGGCCGCTTTTTTCCTGTGTGTCTGGTTGTTCTAGCAACGCATTGACTTCCTTGTGACTGAGCACCTCTGGCAGGTGCTGCGGCAACTTGGGATTTTCAAGAAACTGTACTGGATTTTCTTGCAGGATGCCTTCTTCTATGGCAAAGGCAAAAAAGGCGCGCAAGGCTGAAAGACGACGCGCTACGGTTCTGCCGTTATTTCCCTTGGCGCGCAACCAGGAAAGATAGAGTAAAATCTCCTGTTCATCTGGATGCTCAGAAGGCCGCGGTACAAGTTCCTCTTGAAAATGGAAAAAGTTTTCAAGATCCTGGCCATAGGCTTCTGCTGTGAGCGGGGATAACCCTCGCTGTGCGAGAAGAGCATCCCGCCAGAAAGGCAGCAGTTGGGACAGGGAAGATACGGCTAATGACGGATTCATATGCAGATGGTACCCCCTCGACATTTTCTGTATAGTAGACATCATAAGGGGGCTTGTGTCCTGTTGCTGGTGGAGGCTACGTTGCCGATTATGAAAGATGGCCCAATAATATCCTATGTATGCATTGGCTCCAATGCTGTGGATCCAGAAGAAAAACTGGCTGCAGCGCGTGAAGGACTGGACAACTTTCCAGGCGTTCGCATAGAGCGCTCTTCCTCTGTCTACCAGACAGAACCTCAGGAGTATAGAGCGCAGCCTTGGTTCAGCAATCAGGTTTTACAACTTAGACTGCAGAGAAGTCGCCATCCTAAGGCCTTTTTACTTGAAATGTTACGGCTGGAAAACTCACTAGGGCGTACACGTAGCAATGATCCGGGCCTGCGGTTCGGACCGCGCACTATTGATATAGATCTTTTGCTTTTTGACGGCATTTCATCGCAGGATCCTATCTGCACGTTGCCCCATCCGCGGATGTGCGCTCGAGCCTTTGTTTTGCTGCCTTTGGCGCAGATAGCTCCAGGCCTGCATATTTATGGACGACCTGTTGAGGACTGGTTACACCGGCTTGCATACCGGCTGGAGGGACGGAGAATTTTTCAGTGACGCTCCAGCGGCACTATGGTAGTTTGAAGCATCGGGAGAGAGCCAACCCGAATTTGTATTCATGAGGCAGATGCGAAGGAGCAGTACGAATGTGGAAATGGCTTGTTTTAATCGTGGCCGGATATGTCCTGTATCGCCTTTTTGCCAATGATATTCTCAAAAAAAAGAAAGCCAGTGAAGAGGAGAGTGCTGCTGAGCTGCAGCGCAAAGTGGCCTCCGGCGAGATGGTCAAAGATCCGCAATGTGGTGCTTATGTATCTGTGGACGGGAATATCTCGATTCGCGATGGTAACAGAATCTATCATTTTTGCAGCTATGAGTGTCGGGACAAATACTTGCAAAGTTTAGAAGATGGGGCGCACGAACTTCCTC
The DNA here is from genome assembly GCA_017396005.1 of Desulfovibrio sp. Classification (GTDB taxonomy): domain Bacteria; phylum Desulfobacterota; class Desulfovibrionia; order Desulfovibrionales; family Desulfovibrionaceae; genus Desulfovibrio. The sequence continues at coordinate 23,613 of JAFQNG010000082.1, read as the reverse complement.
CACAGAACTAATATTGCTAATGCATAGTAGCAGTACATAAAAATGGCAGGCTTAGTTTACAATGCCTGCCATTTTTGGATGTCTGGAGGGCTATCTGCTTAAAAACCGGAGTTTTTGAGCCTGTCGGTGATGTTATCCCGTATCCACTTGGTGTCAATCCATTCCAATGGTGTAACCTCTATCCCACCGACCAAAATACCCATATGAAGATGGTCGCCAAAAGCCAGTCCTGTAGTGCCGGTGTGCCCCACAATTTGTCCTTTCCCCACTAGGTCGCCAGGTTTGACAGCAATACTGCTCAAATGTGAGTACAGGGACATAAGGCCCAATCCGTGATCAATGAGCACCAGATTGCCATAAATCCCTAGATCGCCGGTAAAAATCACGCGTCCACTATTGGCTGCAGGTATGTCGGCATGTCTGACTGAGGCTAAATCAAAGCCAAGATGATAGGATTCTCCTACAAGTCTATTTTGATAATGAAAAAAACGGTGATCAGCAAAACCTGCACGGGAGGCTGAACGAGGGAGGCGTGTGAAGGTACCACTCCAGAGCATGGCTGAGGCAGTCTCTGTCCCCATCTCATGCAGAGCTTTAACGTTTTCTGCTCTGACCGTACTATTGATATAGAGATAGCAGGACAGTGGATCTAGACCTTGCGGAGCCAGATGCTGCAGCTTTTGCTGTACAGTTTGTAGAAAATTATCACTAAGAGTAATTTTATCGCTTTTGAATGTGCGTTCCAGTGCCATAACCGTCAAACGACTTTTACTGATGTTGCCTGCAATATCTATAGCCATAATTTCTACAGCATTTTTATACTCACGGGCACTCATACTATAGGGGAAAGGAAAAAAACAGATATAACTGCCGTCTTTTTGTAGATGACCAGGTATAAAATAATCAGAAATGAGCACACCGCTTGAACGAATCTCTTCATCTACACTATAGCGAATGACCGCTGCCCCTCCTCGACGAATGTTGGGTGGCAGCGTTTTTACGGAAATACGGGGGGGCTGGGTATCCATTCTCATGGGTACCTGCACTGTACGCGTATTTCCCTGTCCGAAACCAGCAAGAGAGGCATCCGTTGCGCGAATTTCAAGGTCGAACGCTCCATCACGCAGCTTGGCGTCTCTGAGGGATATTAGGGCAGTCTCATCCGTAGGCTGCTTATCAAAGTGCCTGCTGTAAATAACACTCAGGATGTTATTTCTGCGGATGCCTACTGTAAGGGAGCGGATACCGGAAGGATCAGTCATCTGCACTTTGATCTCTGTGCCGGATGAAATACGCCCACTGTGGGGGCTTACATGTACGAGTGGCCCATCCATATCGTTAAAAAAAGCATAACCGCCGCCTCCCAGGACAGCAGTAATCAGCAGCATCATGAATGTGGGAAAAACGCTTTTTTTTCGCATGTAAAAGCTCCTTTCAAAGCAAATTTCGCATAAAGCGTAGTGCTTTTCAAGGCTGCTTAAAGCAGATCTCTGGGGCCGCAGAGAACACATTGACTTGACCGTTGAAATTTGTTTTTCATCCCCTGTATGTCAAATCGTATGTTTTTCAAGTCTCCAGCCCTGTCATACACTATGACATCCAGGCCGTTACCGGATCCTCACCGCTTGCGTAGTCGCATGGTTGCCTCCCTGAAGGGGCGGGGCATCAGCGATGCTGCAGTTCTGACTGCCATGAGTCAGGTGCCCAGACATCTTTTTGTGCAAGAGGCCCTTCGCGCCCAAGCCTATGAAGATACATCTCTACCAATCGGCTATGGGCAGACCATTTCCCAGCCATACAGTGTAGCCCTCATGACTCAGATGCTGGAAGTCTGCAAGGGGATGCGCGTTCTGGAAGTCGGCACCGGTTCAGGATATCAGGCTGCTGTTCTGGCCAGTATGGGCTGTATCGTTTTTACCGTGGAACGATTGCGTGAGATATATCAGATGACAAACATCCTCTTGCGGCAACTTGGGCTTAGAGGTATCCATATGCACCGGGGTGACGGCACCCTGGGAATGCCGGGTGCCGCTCCTTTTGATCGCATTATTGTTACCGCAGGCGGACCAGAAATACCACGACCTTTGCTGGATCAGCTGGAGGAAGGGGGTGTACTGCTCATTCCGGTGGGTGAGCGCCCCCGTTCCCAGAGGCTGCTGAGGCTGCGAAAAAAACAGGGGCATATCAGCAGAGAAGATCTTGGTCCAGCCATTTTTGTCGATTTGGTGGGTAACTACGGCTGGTAAGCTATGCGTTGTTAACGTAAGCTTCTTTTTGAGAGCGTATTAACTTATAAAAGGAGAGTCCATGTCTTCCTGTTCATCCTGTAATTCTGCCGGTTCGTGCTCAAGCTCTACTACACGGGGAGGAGATGGGCAGTGTCATGAGCAGATAATGGCGCGACAAGACCGTGCTATTGCAGCAACGTTGGGACATATCCATCACAAGATTTTCGTTATGAGTGGTAAGGGTGGCGTAGGCAAAAGTTCGGTCACTGTCAATACAGCGGCTGCTCTGGCCAGACGTGGCTTTAGGGTAGGTATACTAGATGTGGACATGCATGGCCCCAGTGTTCCTAACCTGCTAGCTCTGACCAGTGCTGTGGAGATGGATGCTGAAGGGCAGTTGATGTTGCCTGCTGTATATAATGAAAACTTGTCGGTTATTTCCATGGATTCTCTTTTACAGGATAAGGATCAGGCCATTCTGTGGCGTGGTCCTAAAAAAACTGCCGCTATCCGTCAGTTCGTTTCTGATGTAAAATGGGGAGATCTCGATTTTTTATTGATTGATTCTCCCCCTGGTACGGGAGATGAGCATATGACTGTGCTCAAGACCATTCCGGATGCACAGTGTGTAGTCGTAACCACACCGCAGGAAATTTCTTTAGCTGATGTGCGAAAGGCAGTAAACTTTTTGCAATATGCCAATGCCAATGTTCTCGGTGTTGTAGAAAATATGAGTGGCCTGGTCTGTCCTCACTGCCAGCAGGAGATCGAACTCTTTAAGAAGGGTGGTGGCAAGGAGCTTGCAGACAGCTACGGACTTAAATTTCTGGGTGCTATCCCCCTTGACCCGGCAACCGTAGTAGCAGCTGATAGAGGGTGTCCGGTAGTATACCAGGATGTCGATGGACCAGCCAAGAACGCATTTCTGGCCTTGGCAGATGCTATTGCAGCCGCAGCTGATAACAGTCTTGAGGTTCTTGCCAGTACCCATGCCTGACCCCAGAAGCAATCGAAAAAGCCTCTTCATTCGAAGAGGCTTTTCGATACGAATATTTTCTGCTTTTCACCTGAGAGGCTTTATGGTATAGAAAAAAAAATTTCAGGAAGGCTATTCTGCATATGTTCAATCTTGCCAATAAAATAACGCTTCTGCGTATCCTTTTGGTACCCCTTGTAGTTATATTTTTATATTTTCAAAGTCCACTTTTTTGCAGTTTAGCTGCTTTAGCTTTTATTTTTGCAGCACTAACAGACTGGCTAGATGGTTATATTGCAAGACGTGATAATCTTGTTTCAAATATGGGTAAGTTTTTAGACCCACTAGCTGATAAAGTCTTGATTTGTTCAGTGCTTATAATGTTTGTAGAACTAGATTGGGCACCAGCATGGGTTGTTATTATTATTGTTTGTCGAGAGCTTATTGTCACAGGTTTAAGAGCTTTAGCTATAGATGAAGGTATAGTCCTTGCTGCTGACAAGTTTGGAAAAGCTAAAACTATTTTTCAAATAGTAGCAATTGTACCACTAATGATACACTATCCTGTATTTGGTGTTTTAATTTGGCCGATAGGTGAAGTATTATTATATGTAGCAATGATTCTTGCCATATTCTCTGCTGGAAATTATATATATTATTTTTACAACTACACACTTAATAGTAAACATAGTTAAAACTGTAATTTTAAATTGTAGTTATGTTTTGGCGTGTTTTCATTCTGGTAGTTTTAAGTTTAATAAATATAATACTATTTATTAAGATGGTATGGGGTCCTACTGGTCTGCTTGAATATCGTGATTTGAAAAACAGACATGCAGAACTAACAGAAAAAATTGCTGCTTTAGATGCAGAAAATATTTCTTTAAGCCGAGAGATACGTCTGCTACGTTCTAACGAACAGTATGTTGAAAAGATGATTTGGCAACGCCTGCACTATGTGCGGGAGAATGAGATACTTTATCTTTTTGGTGATTCAGTAAAACCGGTATCAGGAGCCGCTGATGATGGAAAAAATTGAACTATATAAAGAAGTTATGGAATTAGAGCCTAACTCCAAACTTTTTCTCCCATTAGCACGTCTTTTGAATAATGCAGATCGCCCTGATGAGGCTGCTGAGGTACTTGAACGTGGCCTTGAACGACATGACGATTTTCTGGAAGCCAGACTTTTTCTTATCGAACTTTTGCACAAGTCTGGTAAAAGTGAAGATTGTGACCGGCAAATAGAAAAGCTTGGAGACATGCTTTCGGCTTATGCGGGCTTTTGGCAGGCTTGGGCTGCCTATATGAGTAAAAAAAGTGATGCACAGGACGCATCGGCTGTCATGCATTTTCTTGCTGCATGTTTTGCTTGCGGCCCTCTTTCTTTGCATGAAGTCATTGTAAAGGGTACAAAATCCTTGATGCAGGACGGCGTAGAACAAAAGACTGGTACTTTGATACAGTCTGCGGTTAATAGGGAGCCCCAATTATCATTGAATTTGTCTAGCTCACAAGAGCAGGGAAATCAAGTCCCATTATCAGACGCAGGAAAAAAATCTGATATCACATATGTACCTGTACATACGGTACTGCCTGCTGAGGAAACTTTTCTTGCAGAACAGGAGGCTGATCTTCCTTTCGCTGGCTTTGATAATGAATTTTTTGATTCTGGCATGGCAGTAGCTAAGGATGTACCGATGCCAGAGGCAGAAACTCAAACGGAGCAGCTGTCAGTTGCTCCGCTAACAGTTATTCCACCACAGGTCGAAGATTGTGAAGAACGCTTTTCACTGCGTACGCGCTCCATGGCTGAAGTCCTGGCAGAGCAGGGTGATATTCAAGGGGCACTGGATATCTACCATGAGCTGACAGCTGTTACTACCGGCAAGGAGGAACTGGCTGACCTGCAACAGCGCATAGCCACACTTAGTGCGCATTTGGATAGTCAGGAAACTTCAATAGTTGAAATGCCCTTGCCAGCAGAGACCGCTAACGGTAAGGATAAGCTTATACACATCTTAGGGGCTTTGGCTGAACGCGTAGAAGCTAGGGTGCAAGGCTAGAGTTGGCGCACGGGGGATACAGTGTCGAAGTTGCTTATTCGCAGTCTTACTCTGTTGACAGGATTTTCTTTATTGACAGGCTGCAACGCTTATCAACCAACAAAGGATGTCTGGAAAGGCACTAAGAGTCTGTGGAACACCTATATCAGTCAGCCTGCAGTGGTAAATTATGACGAAAGAGGAAATCTTTCTCCCCATACCTTGGCTCTCACTAACAGCATGATGGGGATTGACGTGGAGCTTGGCCGTTTGGAGCGAGCCATGCTCAATGCGGACAGACCTCCTACTCATGAGTGGCTCAGTGAGTTTTTTGCAATGTTTCCTTGGGTCAGCGGCTTCGCAGGGGTAAAATATGATGGGACTATCCTCGGTCAGGAACCAGCAGAGAATTTGAAGCAGCTGGATTTCGTACCTTTGCTTTACGAAGACAAAAAGCAGAGCAGTCGGGCTTTACGTGCAGATGTTCAGCCGAGCCCCTTGGGTCCCGAAATCCTATTGGCAGCTCCCCTCTATGATGGGACGGATTTTCTTGGTGTGGTTGCAGTTTATTTCGACATGCGCACGCTGATGAGTTTTTCTGACAGTCCTGATGAAATAGTCATACTTTCTCCTCAAGCTCTTCTATGGCCAGGAAAATATGATTTTGCGGCTACTCCCTTATCTACGATTAACTGGGCAGATGTGGTGACCAAGAGTTCTGCCGGTACATGCTCTAATGCTACAGGCAGTTTTTACTATATGGTTCGTTATTTGGGTAATTTACCCCTAATTTTTGCCGTACCAGAGACGGGCAGTTTTCCGGAAGGCGACAGATCTCTGGAACAGGGGTATGCCTTCTTTCCTCAAGAAAGAGAAAAACTTTCGCCTCCACCACAGCCTGAACGCAAAACTAGGGCAGATATTGCTACAGGACCGGCTTTTGCCACAGACGAGCGTGTGGCTCAAGGTGAAATACAGCCCGGTAGTCAGGAGAGCATGCTCCTCAATGCACAACAGCCGAAAACGGCTGTTGTGCAGGAAAGGCAGCTGGAAAGTGAAGAGAAGATTCCTGTGAAGCGCAAAGAACGCCCATATCAGCGCCGTAAGATTGTGCATGCTCCAATGCCTGCAGTAGAACAGGAGCCAGAGCTACCGCCTCCCTCATCCATGGAGAGACCTAGCCCCTTTGGACCGAGGCGAGATGAAGATGCAAAGCCGACATTCGAAAGGCCTAGTCCCTTTGGCCCAGGGGAGGAGAAGCCTCTTGATGAGAAGACCATCCCTCCTGATGCTTCTGAACCTGCTGTGATGGCTCCTGAAGCTGCCAAGAAGCAGGCTCTCCCTGAGTCGACGGAAGAAGTACAAGAACCTGCAGTATTGCCAGGGGGACGCCCCAGCCCGTTTGGACCGCACTAGTATCATATTGATCAAAGTGGCCCAAGTGCAAGTTCAGTTGGGTCGGTAATGGAGTGATATATGGCGGATATAACCGTTACAGAACATCTGCTTTTACACCAGAAGCGTACGCCTCAGGCGACTGGACAGTTTACCGGCCTGCTGTATGACCTAATCCTTTCGGGAAAATCCATAGCCCGTCGTATCAATCGGGCAGGTCTTCTGGATATCTTGGGGGGAACAGGTGAAGTGAATGTGCAGGGTGAAAATGTTCAAAAAATGGATGTCATTGCCAACAGAATCATGCTCTACCGTATGGAGCGTTGTGGTGCCCTGTGTGCCATGAGCTCTGAAGAAGAGGCTGACCTGATTCGCGTTGCACCTGAATTCCCCCAAGGAGACTATATTTTAATATTTGATCCCCTCGATGGTTCTTCCAATATTGATGTCAACGTTAATGTAGGGACGATTTTTTCTATTTTACGGCGCAAAGGGGAACATGGCAGTGAGGTAACACTTAAAGAAGTACTTCAACCTGGCTGTCAGCAAGTGGCCGCAGGATACATTCTGTATGGCCCTTCTACCATGCTGGTACTCAGCACAGGACAGGGTGTTCATGGCTTTACTCTTGATCCCGGTGTTGGTGAATTTTTGTTGTCGCATCCCAATATGCGTATACCTGATGTAGGCCGATACTATTCCGTCAATGACAGCTACTGGCGTTACTGGGATGGTGCGGCGCGTGAGTCTCTGGAGTTCTTTCGCAGTCGTGAAAATTACTCATCCCGTTATGTAGGAGCTCTGGTCGCTGATTTTCATCGTACTCTTCTATGTGGTGGCATCTACATGTATCCGCCTGAAAAACGAAAACCGGAAGGCAAACTGCGCATGATGTGCGAAGCAGCTCCTCTGGCTTTTCTAGTAGAGCAGGCAGGTGGTAAAGCCTCTGATGGTTACGGACGTATCTTGGACCGTACACCCTCTCACCTGCATGCGCGGACGCCGCTTTTCATTGGCTCCAGTCAAGATGTGGAGGCCGTTGAAAAGATATATGCCAAATACTAGGCCAGTTAGTTCTGGTTACTTGAATACACTCCGATGCTTTGTCTAGGTATAGAAAGCTCGTGCGACGAAAGTGCTCTGGCCTTGGTGGAGAACGGAACTTTGCTGGCTTCTGTGCTGGCCAGTCAGAGTAATGTTCATGCACTTTTTGGCGGGGTAGTACCTGAGCTGGCTTCACGAGAGCACTACCGCTACTTGGGGCCTCTATTCGACCAATTGATGGAGCGCAGTGGGTGTATTCCGTCTGACATAGATCTTGTTGCTGTTGCACGTGGCCCTGGTCTTTTGGGAAGTCTATTGGTCGGCGTCGGTTTCGGTAAAGCTCTGGCATTTGGTCTTGGCATACCTTTTCTAGGCTTAAATCACCTGCATGCTCATCTGTTGGCAGCAGGACTTGAAAGGGATATAGTATACCCCTGTTTGGGCCTTTTGGTTTCTGGAGGTCATACGCATATCTATCGTATGGAATCTCCTAGCTCTTTTGAGCAGCTGGGGCGTACCCTAGATGACGCCGCAGGTGAGGCCTTTGACAAGATAGGTAAGATTCTGGGGATGACGTATCCTGGCGGTCGCCTGCTGGATATGCTAGCCAGTCAGGGGCATGTTGACGCAGCTCTTTTTCCTCGCCCATATATTGACAATGATAATCTTGATTTCAGCTTTAGCGGTTTGAAAACAGCAGTGGCGACATATGTATCTGTACAGCCATGGCAGAGTCTGCCGCGCCCTCTCGTAAATGCAGAGTCTGCACCACAGTGGTTGAAAGATGTCTGTGCATCATTTAACTTTGCTGTAGTGGATACCTTGCGGGTGAAAGTGGAGCGGGCTCTGAATCGACAGACAGATATACATTCCTTGGTGCTAGCAGGGGGGGTGGCCGCTAATACTCTTCTTCGACGTGAGATGGAGGACCTCATGCAGCAACGAGGTGGCAGTCTGCTCGTTCCAAGCCCGGCTCTCTGTACTGACAATGCTGCCATGATTGCTTATGCAGGCTGGCTTCTAGGCCAACATGGCTGCCATCATGACTTTTCCATGGAGACTATACCACGGGGTAGAGCAATACCCGATGATATGAATTGCCAATCTGTCTGACTACGAGGCTGACTTTGACTTGACAGTCTGCCCAGAGAAATCTACTCTATCCAGAGTTGCAGGCAGACGTCCTGAGATTAGGGTGTCATTTTGATAGTAAGGCGCGATACATGCAATAGTCATGGCGCCATCTGTTTTAAGGAGTAAAATATGGCTGAGCAAGTTACCGATACTACTTTTGAAAGTCTTGTGTTGAAGTCTGAGCAGCCCGTTCTTGTTGATTTTTGGGCGCCTTGGTGTGGTCCATGCCGTGCCGTTGGGCCAGTCATTGATGAGCTTGCGAAAGAGTATGAAGGTAAGGTGAACATCTATAAAATGAATGTTGATGAAAATCCGGGAACACCAGGTAAGTTTGCCATCCGGGCGATTCCAACCCTGATTCTGTTTAAAAACGGCGCCATCGTAGAGCAGATTACCGGTGCAGTGGCTAAAGATGCCCTGAAGACTTTGCTGGATACCAAGGCTTTGGTATGAAGGCATACGATGCCTTAGTGATTGGTGGAGGTCCCGCAGGGAGTACTGCTGCTCTGTATCTTTCTCGTTCCGGCTGTTCCGTACTTTTGGTAGAGCAGCTGGCCCATGGCGGTCAGCTGCTTCAGACAGAGTCACTTGAAAATTATCCGGGCTATCCAAAAGGTATTAAGGGTTATGAGCTGGCAGATCTTTTTGCTGCTCATCTTGAAAACCTGCCCATTGATTGCATAAGTGCAGCAGTGGAATCTGTGAACGGCAGTGCTGGCAATTTTATTATACAGGCCGGTCATCAAGAATATGCTGCCAAGGTTGTTCTTGTTTGTTCCGGTGCAAAACATCGTCAGCTCGGCCTTAAAAAAGAAGATGCGCTATTGGGCAAAGGGGTCTCTTACTGTGCCTTGTGCGACGGTAATTTTTTCAGAGGCCAGATTGTAGCTGTAGTTGGCGGTGGCAATGCTGCAATGGAAGAGTCTCTCTATCTCGCAAAGATAGTTGAGAAGGTGCATCTCATCCATCGCAGAGATAGTTTCCGAGGTCTCAAAATTTATCAGGATCGCTTGGAGGCCATGAAAGATAAAATTGAGCTGCACCTCAACTCAGTTGTAACTGACCTGCATGGCGAAGATATGTTGACCGGCCTGAGGCTGCAAAATATAAAGAGCGGTGAAGGGCAAGATATTGAAGTGAGCGGCCTTTTTATCTATGTGGGTTTTTCTCCTGTGACCGGATATCTGCCGGAATCGTTGCAGCGTGACTCACAGGGTTTCATCGTGACTGACACAGAAATGCGTACTAACCTTCCTGGTATCTTTGCTGCAGGTGATATTCGTTCCAAGCTCTGCCGCCAGGTCATTACTGCTGCAGGTGATGGTGCAACTGCTGCACAAGCGGCATTTCTATTTCTGGAACAGCTCAATGCATAAGAAATTCTTTCGCTCTGTCGTGATGGCTTTCTCTCTGTTCTGTGTCAGTGGCTGTGGTATCATAGATATGGTCTATCTACCACCTGCAGAAGACACGGCACAGGAAATTTTTGAAGCCGCTAACGATGCCATGAGTGAAAAAAATTATGTGCGAGCAGTTGAACTGTACAACAAGTTGCGGGATACCTATCCATTCAGTCCGTACACACTTGATGCCGAACTCTCACTGGGGGATGCCTACTATCTTGATGCCGAGTATGAGCTTGCGGCTGAAACCTATAAGGATTTCGAGTCTCTTCACCCCAGACATGAGGCCATTCCTTATGTTCTTTATCAGACAGGCATGGCACTTATGGGTCAATTTACTTCTATTGACCGCGCAACGACCGAGATTCAGGAAGCCTATGAATATTTCAACCGTCTGAACCAGATATATCCTGATTCCCCTTATGCCAAAGGAGCTGAAGAGCATATGCTGACCTGCCGGAAATACATGGCAGAACATGAGCTCTATATAGCTGATGTCTTTTGGCATATGGGCAAGTATGGTCCGGCTTGGCGGCGTTATGAGTATGTCGTAGACAGTTTCAGTGATGTGCCAGATGTCGCAAAACATGCTAAGGAAAAACGTTTGGCGGCTTTTCATCATTATAGGGCTGAAACAGCTGCTGATACGCGTTCCAAACGACAAGGATCATGGCGTGAATGGTTTAGATGGTTGTAATTTAAAAGCCCCCTTACAGGGGCTTTTTTGATTCATTTTTTCAGACTATTTCGAGCAAGCAGGAAGATTTTCAGCAGGCAAAGATCGGCTCTGCTATTCTACGATTTCTCCATCAGCCGCCTTAATAAGGGCCCGCCAGAAAGCATCAATCCCCATGCGAGTATTGGAAGAGGTCAATATTGGTTGGTTGCTGAGCAGTGACTGCCATTCATTTTGCCGCGCCACTCTTTCTCGCTGCTTACATTTGTCTGCCTTGGTCAGAACAGGTAGAACCGGCAGGCTACAAGACCTGGCAAAACAGATCAACTCCAAGTCGAGCTTTTGAGGTGGAAGGCGACAATCCAAAAGAAGGGCAAGGGCCTTGAGATTAGAGCTTTTCGTCAGATAGTATTCCAAAAGTTTTGCCCATTTGCGGCGCTCATCGTGGCTAGCGCGCGCATAGCCATAGCCGGGAAGATCAACGACATAAAAGTCCAGAGGGTCTACCCTGTAAAAATTGACAGAACGTGTTTTACCTGGCGTAGCGCTGACTTTAGCCAGCTTTTTTCTGCCTGCCAGAGCATTGATGAGCGAGGATTTGCCTACATTGGAGCGTCCAGCGAGGGCGACTTGCGTTTCCTGCCGTTCAAGTAGCTGATCTATAGTATAAGCTGTTCCTTCAAGAATCAATTCTGGTGTCTTGTCCTTCATGTGTATACTCTTTCACAGGTTCAAGTATTGCTTTCAATTTATAACTTGACAAGAAGAGGCAATTTAAAGAACATATCATGTTCTGGCTTGCCTTATTCATGTGTTGTTGAGCGTAATCGCTCTTTTGGGCTTTGGCAAATAAAACGTACTTTCATCATGCAGGAGGAAGCATGTACTCTACCACGGATTTTCGCAAGGGCCTCAAAATAGAAGTAGAAGGTATTCCTTATGAAATAGTTGATTTCCAGCACTTTAAGCCAGGTAAGGGGGGCGCCATGGTTCGTACCAAGCTGCGTAATATCCTGACTGGTCGCATACAGGATATCACCTTCAGATCAGGTGAAAAGGTCGGTAAGCCTGATATGGAAACCCGTGACATGCAGTTTCTCTATCGGCAGGATGAAGAGCTGATCTTTATGGATTTGACTACCTATGAGCAGCTGCAGATGTCTGTTGACTCAAGTGGCGGCAAGGAAGGCTTTCTCAAGGATGGCCAGGAGTGTCGGGTTCTTCTGTACAAGGGACGCCCCCTAGATATTGATATTCCTGTAAGTCTGGTGCTGGAAGTCACTGAAACAGAGCCTGGTGCGAAGGGCGATACAGTAAGCAACGTGACCAAGCCCGCCACTCTTGAAACAGGTCTGGTGGTGCAGGTTCCCATCTTTGTGAATAGCGGTGATCGTATTAAGGTTGATACTCGCACCAAGGAATATCTCGGGCGTGAATAGGCGCTGTCTGTCAGGAGGTTAGTCGTACGGACGTCTATAAATTCAGCCGGGAGATTTTCGGCCTCTTTTTGTTATTCTGGTCCCTCCTGCTTCTGCTCAGTCTGCTCACGTTTAATGCCAATGATCCCAGTCTCAATCATGTAGTCAGCGGCAAAACTGAGATACAAAATAAGGCTGGGCTTTTTGGAGCTTATGCGGCGGGATTTCTGAATGACGTATTTGGTGTGGCCGCCTTTCTCTGGCCACTGGTTTTTGGTGCCCTGGGAGCGGCCTGCGTCTCTTCTTCTTATGCCATGCACTGGTGGCGCTGGTGCGGTTTTTTTCTGTTGACGTTGTGCCTTCTGGTAGTCAGTTCTTTTTGGGATATCTCTCTGGGGGATCTGCGCAGTGGAGGTATGGTAGGGGAAGCACTATATGCTCAGTCCAGTCGTTATCTCAGCCCTGGCGGTTCGGCTATTGTCTGGTTTTTTGTGCTGATGATCGGTATACAGCTTACCTGTAATCTTTCCTGGTTTGGCTTGGCTGCCCGGGGTAGGCAATGGGTTACAGAATATAGATCTGGCAAAGCAGCACCTTCGACAGTCACAGATGATCCAGAGGAGCCGAATGCCGGAATGCCCCAGCAGAAAGGGCAGGGGAGGGATGACTGGAAAAATCTTCTGCAGCGGGGGCGAGTATGGTTGATGCGTTTTTTACCCAAGCCAGCTGCTCATACTGCACCCCGTTCAACCGGGCAGACTATGAAGTCACACATTGTGATGGACGATGATGAACCTTTTGCTCTTAGTGAAGAACTGGATTTGTTCGAGATTGCTCCTGTCTCTGAGCCTGAGGTAGCAGCAAAACAGTCGCCTTCTGCACCACTTGAGTCATCTTCGTCTGTTCCTGTCTTTTCGCGAGATGTTTCAACTCATAAGGAGGATATCCTCCCCGAAATCAAAGATAATCTTACGCCAGAGACGGTGGTACAGATGTCGTCGCCGTCTGTACCTGCTTCAAAGCAGGTTCCCTTAACCTTGGAGAACGTAAAGGCCCCTGTGCCCCTGCCGCCTCTGGAGCTCCTCAGTCTTCCCGTAAAAGCTGTGCAGACCAATCGACGCGAAGATCTAGAAGCCAGAGGGGAGGCATTAATGGCCTGCCTCAAAGATTTTGGTGTACAGGGAAGACTGGTCCGGATTACTCCCGGACCGGTGGTAACCATGTATGAAGTACGCCCGGCCCCTGGCATTCGGGTCAACCGTATTGCCAATCTGAGCGATGATTTGGCCCTAGCCCTCAAAGCCATCGCTGTACGTATACAGGCACCTATCCCTGGTTCAGATACAGTAGGTATAGAGATTCCCATCGGTAACCGCGAGACGGTCAATTTCAGGGAGCTGGCAGCCTCTGATTCTTTTCGTAAGGGCTGTGGACCTCTGACCATGATCCTAGGCAAAGATATTGCTGGACAGCCCTATATGGCAGATCTGACCAGAATGCCACACTTGCTCGTGGCTGGCGCAACCGGTGCAGGAAAAAGTGTTTGTCTCAATGGTATTCTTGTCAGCCTTTTGTACCGTGCCCAGCCTAAAGATTTACGGCTTCTGCTCATAGATCCCAAGCGTATCGAAATGGCCGTCTATGCTGATGCACCTCATCTGGTACATCCTGTTGTCACCGAGATGGCAGAGGCCAAAAACGCTTTGGACTGGGCTGTGCATGAGATGGATTGCCGCTACAAGGCCATGGCGCGTCTGGGGGTGCGTAATATGAACGGCTATAACCAGAAGCTGGCTGCATACAAAAATGAGTTGCCTTCAGATTTGTCTGATCTGGAGCCCTTGCCTTATCTGGTTATTGTTATCGACGAGCTGGCAGACCTGATGATGACCGCTGCACGAGAGGTGGAGACCAGTATCGTGAGGCTGGCTCAGTTGGCACGGGCAGCTGGTATCCACATGATATTGGCTACGCAGCGCCCTAGTGTGGATGTAGTGACGGGGCTGATCAAGGCGAACTTTCCTTGCCGTATTTCTTTTCAGGTTACCTCAAAACATGACTCTCGCACTATTCTGGACCAGGTTGGAGCTGAGCACCTACTTGGTCGGGGTGATATGCTGTACAAGCCAAGCGGAGGCCGTTTACAACGTCTGCACGGACCATTTTTGAGCGATGAGGAAGTCCAGTCGATAGTGGAGCACTGGAAGCATTATTTGCGCCCCTCATATCAGGTGGATTTTGCACAGTGGGGGGGGGAGTCTGCCGGCATACAGGCTTCGGGCAGCAGCGATAACGAGGATCCTCTCTATCAGGAAATCCAGGCTTTTGTCATCGAGCAAGGTAAGGCCTCCATCTCTCTGGTCCAGCGGCGCTTCAAGATTGGTTTCAACCGTGCTGCCAGGCTGGTGGAACAGCTGGAGCAGGACGGTATTGTCGGCCCGGCTGACGGAAGTAAGGTTCGTACTGTCAGGTAGATCAAATGGAGGGGACATATGCGTCTCTTTTTTCTTTACTGTCTTGTTGTGCTGATTAGTGTTTCATGGCTTTCCACAGGAAGCCGGGCTGCAACAGCAGAGACGGATATTCAGAAGCTCTACGGAGAGATGTTCTCTTTTGCTGCGGATTTTGAGCAGACTATCAGCCACAGAGAAAGTGGGCTGATTGAAAAGCGTAGAGGAAAACTGCTGTTTAAGAAACCCTTGCTGGTACGCTGGCAGACCAGCAAGCCTCATGAGGAACTATTACTGGTCAATGCAGATGCTGTCTGGAACTATCTTCCTGACGAAGAGGTGGTCTATCGCTATCCTCTTGAGGTCATGCAGGGCTCACAGGGCATCATACAGGTGCTGACAGGGCAGGCTGCTCTGACAAAAGACTTTGAAGTTAAGGCTGAAGGGAAGGAAAAAACACTGTGCAAACTGCGTCTTTATCCTAAAGAGCCCAGCCCGCAGATGGTAGAAGCCCTTATCTGGGTAGATGGTAAAGGCTACATACGCCGGGCATCAATTCTGGATTTTTATGGAAATAGCAATGATGTACGTTTTACTCGCTTCATTACTGATACTGTCAGGGATATTGATTTCCTTTTTGTACCACCCAAGGGGGTAGACATAGAGGATCGCAGCAGTCAGGACGGTGGACGATTCTTCAACTAGGTACACCCAAGAAGACATACTATACCCTGGAATTTTCAAAACTGCGAGCCAAGGCTTCTCCCTGTGCACCTCCGCCTGCCATCCTGGCTAGTTCTTGCTGTCGAGAAACAGCATCCAGAGGGGAGCAAAGGGTAAAAGTCATGTTATTGCGGACGACTTTACTAATTTGAAAATGTCTACGGGCTTGTGCGGCCAGCTGTGGCCAATGTGTTATCAAAATCATTTGTCGCCGTTCAGCAAGAGCATCCAGTTTTTTTGCCAGTCTGTTAAGAGTTAACCCTCCTATCCCTGAATCGACTTCATCAAAAATATAGGTCGCGCTTTCGGCATCCTGTCGCACACTTGTCAAAGCAAGGAAAAAGCGTGACAGCTCACCGCCAGATGCTATTCTGTCCAACGGTTGTGGGGGCTGGCCAGGGTTAGGGGCCCAAAGAAACCGTATTCTCTCATCGTTTATGCCGGGCCAAAGCTCATATGGTATAAAGCTGGGAATGACTTTGACCTGATCAGAAAAAGCCAGCTCACGTAATTCTTTTTCTAGTGCAGCAGTAAACCGTTGAAGCGAGGCTCTCCGTAACGGGGATATACGGTTAAGGAGATTTTGCAGAAGTTGAGCCTGCCTTTTTTCTTCCCGTTCGATACGAGAAATATCCAGGGTACAGACATCAAGAAAAGAAAGGCTCTGCTCAATCTCGTCACGAAGAGACAAAATTTCAGGTAACTCCCGATGGAGTTTGCGCTTGAGCTGTGAGAGAGCAAACAAGCGTGACTCAATCTTGTCTATATCTATGTCCTGCTTCAGTAGAGGAGGGCATCGTAAATGATTGCTCAGATGTAAAAGACGTTGCCGTAACTGTGAGACTGCTTCTGCCTCTGTTGTCATTATAGAATCATTATTCATGCCTTGCGCCAGGCGCTCAAAACGCCCGAGAAGATCTAACAGACCTGTACCTTCTTCTCCATACAGCAAGGTCAGGGCAGTATCATAGTTTTCATAAAGGCGTTTTTGGGCTCGCGCCTGCTGCCGTAATGTCTCAAGGTGCTCCTCTTCGCCAATTTCTGGCTTGACTTTATTGATTTCGTGCAGCTGCATTTCCAGCCATTCACGTTTTTCCAGCAGGCCCGTCTGACGTTGTTCTAGCAGGCTACGCTGCTGGCTCAGTTTCTGTAGTTCTGCCAGCAGAGCATCGCGCTGGGTCAACAAATCTGGATCCGGGAAAACGCTTTCTGCAAGACGGGACTGGAAGGCAGGCTGCAGCAGAAGATGCTGGGCATGCTGACTGGTATAACTGATCAGACGAGGTCTGAGGTCGCGCAGGCGTTCCTGTGAGCTGAGTGTATCATTGATGTAAAGACGGCTGCGTCCGCTTTCTGCCATGAGCTCACGCCGTATTATGATTTCTGTATCGTCAAGATCAAAAAGGGCCTCGACTTGAGTCTTTTCTGCTCCTGTGCGTACTATGTCCGCGTTTAGTCTGTCTCCCAACAAAAAACTTAATGCTTTGAGAATAAAACTTTTACCTGCACCAGTCTCACCGGTCAAAACATTCATACCTGACATGAACTCCAGTTCCATGTCTTCAATGAGGGCCAGGTTACGGATACGCAAAAATTCAAGCATTGTATAAAGCAGTGGAAGTAAGCAGTTGTGATGAAAACAACAGGATCAGAGAACAGGTACAAGTTACCAAAAAAATATTTACAGGCCAAGCTACTGCCTGAGCCTAGGGTCAAGCAGATCCCGCAGGCTTTCACCCAGCAGATTATAACCCAGTACAGTGATCAGTATAGCCAGCCCTGGATATAGAGAAAGCCAGGGGGCTATCTCAATAGCAGCCTTACCTTCCATGAGCATATTACCCCAACTGGGTGTTGGTGGTTGTACACCGAGGCCAAGAAAACTCAGGCTGGACTCTATCAAAATAGCGCCTGCCACCCCCAGTGTAGCGGTAATCAGGATAGGAGCGAGTGCATTGGGCAATATATGCTGGACAAGGATTCTGACAGTGCTGCTTCCTGCCAGGCGGGCGGCTGCCACGAATTCCCGCTCACGCAAACTGAGTGTTTCAGCCCTTACAAGACGAGTAACCCCCATCCATGAAGTCAGCCCGATAACAATCATGATATTGCCGAGATCTGGTTCAAGAAAGGAGATGACAGCAAGGATCAAGAAGAAGGAAGGGAAGCAGAGCATTATATCTACCAGGCGCATGATGACCTCATCCACCCAGGATCTGAAATAACCGCTGAGTAAGCCCAAGGCAGCCCCTATACTGATGGATATACCTACAGCTACAAAGCCGACCCAGAGCGAGATTCGACCTCCGTAGAGCAGACGGGAAAAAATGTCACGTCCCAGACGATCTGTGCCAAGCCAGAAACGCACAGAAGGGGCTTCAAGAATATGGTCAAGGTGTTCGGTATTAGGGGGGTAGGGGGCAATCCAAGGGGCAAGTAATGCCGCCAGAGACATCAACAGGACTATACTCCCACCCAGTATCAACATGGTATTATGCCCCACCAGCACCTTGAGACGTTGTATCAGCCTCATCCTCGTTCCCCAGCTGTACGAATACGTGGATCTGCCAGGCCATAGCAGGTATCAGCCAGTAGATTGCCTACCAGAGTCAGCACTGCGCCCAAAACAAGATTTCCCATAATCATGGTATAATCACGAGCCATGACCGCCGCATAAAAAAGCTGTCCAAGGCCTGGTAGGGCAAAAATGGATTCAATGATGACACTGCCGCCGATCAGACCTGGTACGGAAAGCCCCAAGAGGGTAATGACCGGCAACAGGGCATTGCGCAGTGCATGCCGGCAGATGACAAAAGAAGGTGAGAGGCCTTTGGCCCGAGCTGTAAGGATATAGTCCTGTCGCAACACTTCCAGCATACATGCCCGCATATAGCGAGACATACCAGCCAGTCCACCAATAGTGTAGACCATAATAGGCAGAGTCAGATGGCTTGCAATATCACAGAATTTACCCCAGGAGTCCAGCTGATCATACTCCATGGATGTAAGTCCGGAAATAGGGAGCCACTGTAAGTCAATACCCAAAAAAAGCATAAGCAGGAGGGCCAGCCAGAAAGAAGGCATGGCAAAGCCCAAAAAAACAAAAACTGTGACGCTCCTATCCAGCAAAGAATTTTGCTTACACGCAGAAAGGATGCCCACAGGGATGGCAATCCCCAAGGTCAGGCACAAGGAAAAGACATTCATGCCTACAGTCAGGGGCAGGCGTTCCAGGATCTTATCCAATACAGGTCGGCTGTCTGCTGACATGGAGTTACCGAAATCAAAATGGAGTAGACGGATAAGCCAGTCCAGATACTGTTCATATAGAGGTCTGTTCAAACCATACAGTGCCTCCAACCGTTGTCGCGCTGCCTCGCCGGCAAGAGGGTTGAGAGTAGTCTCCATATCTGTAGGAGAACCAGGTGCCAGATGGATAACCCAAAAAGAGATCAGGGTGATACCCAGAAATAGCAGAAAAAACCAGAGTGTCTTGCGTATTATGCGCAAGCCCAAAAGCTTCCACCGTAAGTATCTTGTCCCGCTAGGGGAGGGGAGAGGATGCATATCGTTCTATTCAGTTCTAGTAAGCCACTGCCCCATATCCGTCACCTCCTGCTGCCACTCAGATGAAAGTCGTATGTCAAGGAAGCGGGTATACAGAGAGTCCAGCAGATCCATACAGACTTCCAGCAAATAAAATTTTTCCAGTAGAAGAGCATCAGGATCATCATCCTGATCACTTGTATCCAGCTTTGGGGGCTTTACACTGCCCAGGCTGAAATCTTCAGCTCTGAGCGTAAGTTGAAAAGCCAGATTATCCTTTTCAAAACGGATGAGGGCACGGGTGACCTTTTTTCCTGTGGCAAGACCGAAGCGGGCTTCTCGCAAGGGAGACAAAGAACCAGCTACGCTTGCTGTCTCACGGGCTTCTCCCTGACCCCCTTGTACAACTATGCGCTGTTCCATAGCTACCATAAAAGGGAGTCCGTTTTTGTCCGTAAAACATCCAGGAGCGATATCGCTGCGATACCAGAGCCAAGTCAGAAATTCCTGTCCAAGAATCATGTCAGGTGATTCGCTTAAAGGCATGCTCATGCACGGATCCTTTTATGCATTCTGTGGCGCAAATTGCGTAGATTCCAGATGATCCAAGGTAGTCAGGCGGTTTTCGTCCAGACGGGTACAGGCCAGATTATAGGGCGTCATCGGTTCCAGATGCAGGTCGAATGTCTGCAAAAATTTTTCAACAAAAAGATCAATCGGCCTAGTCTGTGTAGATGCAAACCACACTTCATTTCTGTCTGTTGCCCAGACAACATTAAATTCACCTGGTATCGGCAAAAAACGCTGTCGCAAGCGCAAGAGGACCTGCTCCTTCAGTTCTTTTTTACGTTCCCGGGAAATAAAGTTCTTATTTTGCTCCTGCAGGCGGGCTTTTTCATCTCGTATGGCCAGAGCAAGATGTTTTTTGATGACACTTGCAGGAATACGCCGTGTATCAATTCTTAAGGAAAAAACTATATAGCTGCCTTTTTGTGGAGGTGCTGAAAGCCATTGATTATCCAGCATGTCTTCAAAGCATACCCAACCATGCGCCTGCATTTCAGCGGTATCATCAATATCCAGAAATGCATGCTGTCTGAGCCTGTCGACAATTTGTAGCCAGAGTTCTTTTGGTACGGTGTCAAGAATACGAAAACGGGTAAAACTGCAAGAGGCGTTACAAAAGCCCATGAAAACTCCTTGGCATAAAAACTGCCTCAGTTGTACGCCAGAGCCGGCGACTGGGCAAGTCTGAACACGAATATCCGCATGCTTAAACTCCCCTATATTACGATCATCATTTTGTCCCATAATGATAATTATGTAAACTTTTATACAAAAACGGGTACAAACCTTGACGCCAGGCCACTCTTCTATAACTATACATCCTAAAAGGAACATTATATGACAGTTACAAAAAACATCCATAACGCTGTATCATCAACTGAAATCCGTCTGAACAAGGCCATCGCAGCTGCAGGTCTTTGCTCTCGACGAAAGGCAGATGATCTTATTTTACAGGGCATGGTTCAGGTAGACGGCATGGTAGAGACAAATCCGGGTCGACGTATTACATCAGAAACAATTACCGTTTTGGGCAAACACCTGCAAAAGCCACAGGATTTTTACTATTATCTGCTACATAAGCCTGTTCATACCGTATGTACAGTTTATGACCCTCAGGGGCGCCCTACTGTTCTTGATTGTCTTCCTGAAACAGTACGTAAAATACGCCTCTACCCTGTTGGTCGGCTAGACTACTTCTCAGAAGGCCTTTTGCTGTTGACCAACGATGGAGAGCTGGCGCAACGTCTGACCCACCCTCGCTATCATCTGCCCAAAACATATGAAGTCCTGCTGCGTGAATCCCCCTCCCCTACAGATCTTGCCACAATGCGTCAGGGAATGACTCTGACTGAAGGAGAAAAACTGTTACCGGTAACTGTAGATGTCATTCGCGCTCTGCCGCAGGGACGATGTCTGTTACGTATGATTTTACGACAGGGCGTGAATCGGCAGATTCGTCGTATGTGCCGTGATCTTGAGCTGACTGTTCTGCGTTTGCGTCGCGTAGCTCAGGGGCCGTTACAGCTCGGCTCATTGGCATACGGTCAGACACGAGTACTTAGCTCACAGGAGTTATCAGCACTTAAAGAAGAAGTTGGTCTGCTATCCTGCCGTAACGACAAAAATGTTCATGCCTGCCATGCAGTAAAAGGGGATAAAACTGAAGCCGGACCATCCCCCGTCATGAAAAAGGCCCGGCTTGATTACTCAAAGCAGAAATGTCGCAAGCCCCTCAAAAACGCTGGGAAAGAAAAAGAACCCAGAGTACAGAAGTAACGTATATCCTGCTGTAGCGTTGATGAAGAAGGAGGCTGTCAGCATGACCCGATATACGTTACTCCTCCTTCAGCAGGGCTTCCAGAAAATCAATGGCGTCTTTTTGCAATGCGCAGAGACTACTCTGCCCTTTAAAACTTTCCGTATAGACCTTGCAGATGGCTTCGGTGCCAGAGGGACGCACCGCAAACCAACCATTTTCACTCACTACCTTGACGCCCCCAATAGGGGTATCGTTGCCGGGAGCATGTGTCAATACAGCGGTAACAGGTGAACCTCCAAGAGTTTGCAGGTTGACGTTTTCCGGTGTAAGTGCCTTGAGCAGGCTGCGTGTACGGTCGTCAGCCGGAGCGTCCAGACGCTGGTAAATAGGAGCGCCAAGACGCTCTGTCAGATGGGTGTAAATTTCACTGGGCGAACTGCCTTCTTTGGCCATGATCTCAGCAGCCAGCAGGCACATCAGAGGGCCGTCCTTATCTGTACTCCAGGGGCTGCCATCAAAACAGAGGAAAGAAGCCCCGGCGCTTTCCTCGCAACCCATGCCGCAACGTCTGCTGAAGAGATAGGGCACGAACCACTTGAAGCCTACGGGGACCTCAACTACGGGACGACCAAGTTCGGCAGCAACTCTATCCAGCATAGCACTGGTAACCAGAGTTTTCCCGATACCACATTGAGAAGGCCAATCTTTTCGTGTGCGGAAGAGATACCATGCAGCTGTAGTCAGATAGTGATTTGGATTCATCAGCTCTTGTGCAGTCACAATGCCGTGTCGATCAGCATCGGGATCACAGGCAAAAGACAGATCAAAACTGTCTCGCATTTCCAGAAGGCGACTCATGGCATACGGGGATGAGCAGTCCATACGGATCTGCCCGTCTTTGTCACAAGGCACAAAACGAAATGTAGAATCCACTTCTCGATTAACTACAGTAAGATCAAGTCCATAGCTTTCAGCAATAGGTTCCCATAGGGGCAGGCTGGCACCACCTAGCGGATCTACACCCAATTTGAGTCCAGCAGCAGCGATGGCCTGCATATCAAGTACTTTCGGCAGGTCTTTAACATAGGTACGTGTAAAGTCATACTCCTCTACCAGAGGAGAGCTCAGGGCCGCCCGCAGATGTGTCAGCTGTACCTGACGATTGCTGTTATCCAGATGAGTATTGGCTCTTTTTTCTATCCAGTCAGTGACTTCAGTTTCTGCCGGCCCTCCATGTGGGGGATTGTATTTGAACCCTCCATCCCGTGGTGGATTGTGCGAAGGCGTAATGATGATGCCATCAGCAAGGCTACTGGTTCGTCCGGCATTCCATCTCAGAATAGCATGAGAAATCACCGGGGTAGCCGTATATTCACCGCCTCTAGCGATGTGTACACTGACACCGTTAGCTACCAGGACTTCCAGAGCAGAACGGAAAGCTGCCTCAGACAAAGCATGGGTATCACCCCCCAAAAAAAGTGGGCCATCAATGCCATGGCTTTTTCGATAATCACAGACGGCCTGTGTGATGGCGTATATATGCTCCTCATTGAATGTGTGCAACAATGAAGAACCACGATGGCCCGACGTACCAAAAGCGACCCGCTGCCCAGCTATTTTGGGATTGGGGTATTCAGTATAATAGGCGCTGATGAGCGCAGGTATGCGTTCAAGCTTGTCTGGAGCAGGCAGATGGCCGGCATCACAATGAACTACTGACATAATGTATACCTCCAAACGTATACGCTGTTTTTACGATGGAATAGAGATGACTGCAATACATAAAAAAGCCGCCTTTATAGGCGGCTTTTTTAGTTCTGGGATGTCAAGTTATCTGCTCAGCAAAACGGTACGAAAATACGTATTCCCGCGACGCTGTATCTGCAGCATGATACTGCCCCGCTTGATACCCTCTTCCTTAACTATCCTGGCAAGGGCTTCAGCGCTGTTCACCGGCTTGAGATTTGCCTTCAGGATAACGTCTCCGTTACGCAGGTCAGCTTCAGCTGCAGGTTTTCCAGAGGTAATACCCACAATCAGCAGACCTTCATCCTTGGGCAGACTCAATTCCCGGCGCTCTTCTTCACTGATAGGACGAACTGTCAGCCCAAGACTCATTTCATTCTGTTCACCAGAAAAGGCGCTGGAGCGGCTCTGCCCTGTGTGGCGTTCACCAAGCACTACCTTGCGTTCAAACTCCTTCCCATTACGCCAGATGCCGAGCACGGCAGTGCTGCCCGGTGTCTTGT
>JAFQNG010000081.1 GCA_017396005.1 Desulfovibrio sp. | reverse complement strand
TGTCTGCATTGGGGCAATATAAAGCATGTCTGCTAAAAAAGTTTTCGACAGATCTTCCTGACAAGACTGGAACGCATTTTTCCCATCAACCAAATCTCGGCGATACGTTTGGACAAAAATCCCATGGTGGGAAAAGAATGTTGCTGCATCAGCAGTCTCACAAGTGAGAGACGGTTCTGCATGACAGTAGCCCATTGGTTGATCATCTCGCCGCTGCCTTCACCCACAATGGTTACCCCCAGAACTCTGCCCCATTTGCTCACTGCCGCCTGCACAAAGCCGGTGTCAACTTCCTCGGCGATGGCCGCGCCATAGTCGGCATAGCGGGCTTCCACAACCTCATGGGCTGTCCCCGCTTTTTCCAGCATTGCAGTAGTTGCCCCTACGCGGGAAATTTGCGGCTCGGTAAAAATGGTCCACGGCACCGGATAGCGGCGAAAATCCCTCTTGAATGGGATGGGCAGAAAGCAGTTCATCAGGGCCAGCATCCCCTGGTGCATAGCTGCATGGGAAAACTGGCGTTCTCCGTTGACATCGCCACAGGCAAAGATATGTCGCTGTGATGTCCGCAGGAATCTGTCCACGACAATGCCACGGGCATGAAAGTCCACCCCTGCCGCTGCAAGGTTCAGTTCCTCAGGCTCAAAGCTACGGCCCAGGGCGCACAATATCTTTTCTGCCGTAAGGATGCGCCCGTCTGCAAGGTGAAGGCTGATACCAGCGTCATCCTTAGCAAAATGCTGCATGGCAGCATTTCTGACAAGGGTGATGCCTTCGGCTTCAAAACATTTTTCAAGCGTAGCCCTCACTGCCCGCTCTTCACGCCACAACAGGCCCTTGCCCCGAAAAACCATACTCACCTGACTGCCCAGTCGGGCAAAAGCCTGAGCCATTTCACAGGCAATGGCCCCACTGCCCAGCACCAACAGACTGCGCGGGACGGATTTCATCTGAAAGAGATTTTCATTGGTCAGAGGTTGCACGTCACGCAGACCCGGCACGTCCGGCACGGCAGGACGCGTGCCTGTACAGATGAAGATGCGCTTGCCGCTCAGGCGTCGCGTCCCTACCTGAATTTCATGGGGACTGATGAAACGTGCTGCCCCCTGCCCAAGCAATACCTCAACTTTGTCAAGCATGCCTCTGGTCTTATGTTCGGCAATATCGGCAAGATGAGCGGCAATGCGCTCAAAGGGACTGGCCAGCGGCGGCATGACCATGCCTTCAGGCAAAAGCTCCTGCATAATATGCCGACGTTTAGCCATCCGCAGGAGTGCCTTGGAGGGGATACAACCTACGTTCATACATTCGCCGCCGATATGCGCTTTTTCCACTGCACATACCTTGAGCCCCATGCTTGCGCCCATGACTGAAACAGCCATACCGGCTGGGCCAAGACCGATAACCAGAGCATCATGCGTGTAGTTCATGCGGGATCTCCTGCAATATACAATATCCCTCCTGGAGAAGGGGCAGCGTTCCGAGAGGAGTGACGGAACGCTGCCCAGGGGGGTTATTTATTGGGCGTGATGATGTAGTTTTTACCGTTGAACTTCACAGCTGCTTCCAGATAATGAAAATTGGTGGCCTTAGGGAAGCGGTCCATGGCCATATAATAGGATTCACCAGCCCTGGAGCCTGTGGAGCAGAAGAAAACCACATTCTTATCCCTGGGCAGGTTATCCAGGCGCTCGGCAAGGGTGTCAGGATTGATATGCACGGCACCGGGGACGGAACCGGTCTTGAACTCAGCTTCGCTGCGCGTATCCACAAGATAGAGATCGTGCTTGCCTGAGGCAATGGCCTTTTCAAAGGCGTCTACAGGATATTCTCCGCTGGGGTCATCGGCGGCTGAGCTGATGACGCCGCCTGCACCGTACAACTTTTGCCAGCCGGGATAGCCCGCCTCGCAGACGGCAACCTTGTTGTAGCCCAGCTTGCGGGCCTTGGCGGCAGACTGGTGTGACAGCACACAGTCATAGCCCTGGCAGAAGAAGACCAGCTGGGCCGCCTTGTCCTGGGGCAGATAGCCCTTGCGCTCATTGAACTTGCTGTCAGGTATGCTGATGGCCGTGGGGATGCTGCCTTCCACAAACTTGTTGTGCGGTCGGGAGTCCACAAGAGAGTATGCCTCACCCTTCTGCATCAGCTCGCGCAGGTATTCCACCCCCACGGCAGTAATGCCGCCCTGTTTCTGCCAGTCGGGCAAGCCGCCGGTATAAACCTGCACATTGGTATAGCCCAGTTTCTGCGCCTTGAAGGCGGACTGATGCGAAAGTACACACTCTGTCCCCTGACAGTAGAAAATAAGGAGGGATGTCTTGTCCTTGGGCAGCACCTCGGCAGCCATGGCATCGAACTTGGAATCCGGCAGGTTGACAGCCGTGGGGATATACCCACGCACAAAACGGCCTTCATAAGGGCGGGAGTCGATAAGCAGTACATTTTGCGGCTTGGGCATGACAGCAATTTTCTTTACCTCGCCATATCCGATCTGTTTGGGAAAAGCCCAGTCGGTACTGACCGTGGGCGAGGCAGCCCTAGCCACTCCCAGGCCAACCCCCAGCACAGAGATCAGCAGTACAAGAAACAGCGTTGTACGGATGGTGTGGACGGATATTTTCATTACCTTCCTCCAGACGGTAGGTTTATTGGCCTTCACCGGCCTGCCAGTTCCAATGGGGATGATGCGCCCGGGCATAGGCAGTAGGTACGGTACCGCAGATCATTGAGTGCAGGGCCGGACGTTCCTCGCGCACAAGGGCAGCCATGTATATATGTATGGGCAGCCCGGCTGCCGCCAGCCATACGCTGAAATGATGGACCAGCAGGGCCGTTGCTACGGTATCGCCGTGTATCAGTCCAAATTGCGGCGCAAAAGCCATCGCAAGGCCGCTGAAGGCCGCCAGCGTCCCCATACAGACCATAAAGAGAGCAAGGCCGCGCTGTCCGGGGTTGTAATAGCCCTGTTCCGGCAGAGGGCCGTCCACTCCCAGGCGGGAAGCCATCTGTCTGCCGAGCAGCATCTGTGCGCTGCGGCGGCCCAGCCAGGTCAGGTCTGAAGCCTGATAGGTGACGATCTGCCGCAGGAAAAAGGCTGCGCCGCGCCAGCGTAGGACAAGATAGAGTCCCAGGGCTACCAGCCAGCAGACACCCAGCCAGATATGTACGGTCAACAGGCCACCACTGCCACCAAAGAGTTCGCGCAGCCAGCGCGGGAGATCCATGCCCAGCGGGGCTAGATCGGGGTGCTCCAGCATACCGATGCCGGTGATGAGCAGAGCCGCCCACAGTACGGCATTGCTCCAGTGCAGGAGGCGATCCGCCAGGGTATGCCGCACCACTTGCGTTGATGGAGCCTCAGTCATGCCGTTCCCCCTGCTGGTCTTC
>JAFQNG010000080.1 GCA_017396005.1 Desulfovibrio sp. | reverse complement strand
GGCATTACCATACCTGAACGGGCCAACTACCAGCGTGTACTCACGGAAGAAATCAAACGCGTTGCCTCGCATCTCTTTAACACGGCCATACAGGCCCATATCATCGGTTTTAAGTCGCTCTTCATGCATGTCATGGAAGTACGCGAAATGATGCAGGATCTGAAAGAGACCGTCTATGGCAACCGTATGAATCTGGCGGCCAACTGCATTGGCGGCGTCAAATATAAGCTTGACGATGCAATGGTGAGCTATATCACGGGTGTTATTGACAAGGTGGAACCCGCAGTGGAGGAAATACGCGAGATCTATGCTGCTAACAGTATGGTTCTGACGCGTACCAGAGGATTGGGTATCCTGCCCAAGGAAGATGCCATCCGTCTAGGTGTAGTCGGCCCTGTGGCGCGTGGCTCGGGCATTGCACGTGACGTTCGCAAGGATTCGCCATATGCAGCCTATCCCAAGCTGGATTTCAACATTATTGTGGATAACGGCTGCTGCGTACACACCAGGACCATGCTGCGTCTGCATGAGATTTTTGAGTCGTTCAAGATGATACGGCAGATCTGTCGTGATTTGCCAGATGGCCCTATCGTGACCCCCATGCGTCAGATATCATCAGCTGAAGCCGTGGCTCGTTCCGAAGCACCACGCGGTGAGGTTTTTTACTATATCCGCACTAATGGAACGGATATGCCGGCCCGTCTCAAATGGCGTGTTCCGTCCTATATGAACTGGGAAGCCCTGGGGGTTATGATGCGTGACTGCAATGTGGCGGACGTGGCATTGATAACCAATACAATTGATCCCTGCGTTTCCTGTACGGAACGTTGATTTTGAAAGGTATGTAATGCATGAGGCCGCCCTGGTTCAGGGCCTGCTTGATACAGCGCTGAAGGCTGTAGAGGAACATAATACCACGTATCCCGATGCTGCAGTATGTCGCATTGAGGAGATTGTCTGCCAGCTGGGCCTGTTAGCCTGTGTAGAAGCACATACTCTGGCGGCCTGTTTTGAGATATTTGCAGAAGGCACCCCGGCCGAAGGGGCGAATCTGACCTTGGAAACTGCCCCCCTGGCCTGCCGTTGTGAAAACTGCGGTAAAAATTTTGTGTTGCGTCAGCGCCGCTTTGTCTGCCCGGCTTGCGGCGATGAAAATATTCACTTCAGCGGGGGACACGGGCTGACGCTTCTTTCCCTGCGTGTTGCATCAGAGGATACCGGCCATGCATGAACATATTGAGGTTGTAGCGGACAAATGCCGCGCCTGCCGCCGTTGTGAGATCGCCTGTATCGCAGCCCATCACGGTATGAGCTTCAAGGAGGCCATGAAACACCGTGACGAGCTGGTATCGCGCGTACGCGTGGTCAAAACCGATGACTTCAAGACGACAGTACGTTGTCATCAGTGCACTCCGGCGCCCTGCTGCAATATATGTCCCACCGGGGCCCTGCAGCAGGAAGAAGACGGTACAATAATCATGCGCGTACAGCACTGTGTGGCCTGCAAGATGTGCCTTGCAGTCTGCCCTTACGGTACCATTACTCTGGAAACTATCGGCCTGCCGGATCTGACGGCTGATGACGCCGAAACTCTGGCCCAGCGCGCCCGTCGCGAAGTAGCTGTACGCTGTGACATGTGCAAGGGCTGGCGCGAAAAGAATGGCAAACGAATTACGGCCTGTGTAGAAGCATGCCCTGCCCATGCTCTTTCTCTGGTAGAACCTGATGGTACCATTCTTGAAGCACCTGTACAGCCAAAGGCTGTCAAAAAGACCGTGCCTGCTGAGGAGACCGAAAACAAGCCTGTCGATGCAGCCCCGCAGCCGCTGTCCACACAACCGGTTATGCAAGAGGAAAACAAGGCAGAGTCAGTCCAACCTGAGGTTGCATCTCCTGCAGAAGGCACCAGCATTGAAGCCAGCGTGACAACAGCTGCCTCTGAAGAAAAGCCGAAGCCTGCTAAAAAACCTGCTTCTGCACCTAAGGAAAAAAGCAGGACAGTAAAAAAGAATACCAAGACTGAAGGAAAGACAGCATCAAATACAGCTGAAACCGAAGAAAAAACAGCTGCTAAAGTCAGTAAAGCCAGGAGTACGAAAAAAACCAAAAAATAGTCTGGCTCCAGATAAGCTGGCTGAAGTACTGAAAAAGCGGGCGATGTTGCGTCGCCCGCTTTTTTCAGTGTTCTCCCGCTGCCAGAGATGCAGGGCAGCAGCCCCGGGACTGTCATTTCATGAAAGCCTGAATACCCGTAAAAATCACCTGAGCCGCAATAGCCGCCAACAGGAGCCCTGTAAGCTTGGAAAGCACAGCAATGCCGGTGCGCCGCAGAACTCGTGCCACCACGTCAGACATACGCAGGAGCACATACATGCCCAATGCAGCCAGAAAAAGTGCAGACACGCCCAAGGCCAGTTCATATCCACTTTGAGCTGAGGCTCCCATGACCATAACTGCACCAATGGAAGCCGGCCCCATGCCCAGCGGTATAGCCAGAGGTACAACGCTGATGTCTTCTCCATCGCTTTGATGATCATGGGGATCACTGTCGCGCATGAGGCCCACAGCTGTCAGAAAAAGCAGTACTCCCGCGCCAATACGGAAGGCGTCCAGCGTGAAACCAAAGAGCTCAAATATATAGGGACCGAACAGATAGAGCAGCACCCCTATCAGAAACATGGCCGTTGAAGTTTTGAGTGCAATACGGGCTTTTTGTGGCGCATCGTAATGCCTGGTACCGCTTATAAAGGCACTGAGTACAGCGGGCGGCGTCATCAGAGCATAGAGCTGAATGCTTTTACCTGCCACATCATTCAAAAGACTGAAGTCCATGATACAGAGCCTGCGTATGACAGCTTACTGCCAGAGGGGCAGACCGGCAGCCTTGAGATAGGCATTGATGACCTCCGTACCACCCATATGCCTGGCAACCCTGGGCCAGACCTTCTCCCGTGCCAGCTTCCGCCAGGCAGCTTCGTCTGTGAGCGTGCTGATCTGCACACCCTCCTTTTGCAGTTCTTCCTTGACCTTGGTGCTCATTTCTTCCTGATAGTGCAGTGAGAGCTCCTGTACATGCCTGCCGGCTTCCAAGAGAATGGCCTGCATAGCCGGGTGCATGCGCTCAAAAACCTGCTGGCTGATGACAAGGGGCTGCAAAAGATAGAGATAGTGCATCTCTGTAATATACTTTTGCCCTGCTTCATGAAATTTCATGGCCCTGAAGCCGTTGTAGTCATAACATTGACCGTCCACCTCATTGTTTTTCAGGGCATTCCAGGTCATGTTCCAGTCAATGGGCGAAGGTATGGCACCCAGGGCGCGGTAGGTCTCCAGCATGACAAGACTCTGCGGCACACGGATGCGCAGACCGTGCAGGTCATTCAGATTAGTGATGGAACGCTTGGAGTTGGAAATGTTGCGAAAACCGCAGTATGTCCAGGCAAGGATGCGCAGACCTGCGTTTTCAGCATAGCTGTTGAGCAGTCTGGCGGCCTCGCCTGTGGTGCCGCGTACCACTTCTTCCAGATTGCTGAAGAGATAGGGCAGAGTCAGCACACCCAGAGGATTGACCATGGGCTCCAGATTGGCCACACCGCCAAAGGCCATGTCCAGCTTGCCGGTCTGTACACGGTGGAACTGAAAGGCTTCGTCCTCACCGGGGCCACGGCCGCCGTAGGTTATCTCCACTGTTACAGTACCGTGGCTGCGCTCTTCCACGAAAGCCTTGAAAGCCTGCCCCAGTTGTCCCATTTCGGATTCGATAGGGTCACCCAGTGTCAGATGCAGAACATTGCCGTTCTCATTCACGCAGAACGCGGGCCTGGCCAGCAGCAGAACAAGAGGCAGAAGCAGAAAAACTATTCTTTTTATCATGGTGAACCTCTGTGATGAAAAAGGTAGCGGCGGGCCATGCCCGCCGTTACCGTATATACCTAGGGCGCTGCCGCGTCCATCATATTGGGGATGAACATGACCAGCTTGGGGAAGATGACCAGCAGCACGATGGCACCGATATTGGCCGCTACCATGGGCAAGGACTTGAGGGAAATGCGCTCCAGTGACTGATTGGAGATGCCTGAGGCGATGAACATATTCTCACCCAGAGGCGGTGTGGAGAAACCAATGCCACAGCAGGCAATGAGTATGAGACCAAAGTGTATGGGGTCTACCCCGTAGGCCGTCATGATGGGCAGAAGCACGGGCGTCACCAGCATGATGATGGCCAGGGTCTCCATGAACATGCCCAGGAAAAGCAGGAAAATCACCACAAATGTCCAGACCAGATAGACATTATTGGTGAAGCCCAGCACCCAGGCAGCAATTTCATTGGGTATCTTGTAGGAGGTCAGCAGAAAACCGAAGGCCGTGGCCGTGAAGACCAGCACCAGTACGCGGCCCGTGAGCCAGGTGGT
>JAFQNG010000079.1 GCA_017396005.1 Desulfovibrio sp. | reverse complement strand
TTTGAAAAACCTCTTTGCGAAGCGGTCTTATGCGCCTCTTCCCCACCTATGTCAAGCAGTTTTTTTCACGTCCTCACGCTTCTTAAAACTTCCTCATTGGCGGAAACAGCCTTCTAGGCTTTTTGCTCGCAGCTGTCAACAGTTTTTTTGCATTTTTTTTACCGCAGGAGCCCCAGATGCTGATATGCCTTGAGTGTTGCCATGCGGCCACGCGGGGTACGCCTGAGAAAACCGCACTGGATGAGATAGGGCTCATATATATCTTCCAGTGTACGCACTTCTTCAGAGCAGGCTGCTGCCAGCGTGCGTATGCCAACCGGCCCGCCTTCATAGTGATTGATCAGGATATCAAGCAGTTTGCGGTCCATGGGGTCAAGGCCCTGTTCATCCACATCCATACGTTTCAAGGCAGCGATGGCCGCATCTTCAGTGATCTGCCCGCTGCCATGAACCAGAGCAAAATCCCGTACACGCCGCAAAAGGCGGTTGGCTATGCGCGGCGTGCCGCGTGAACGGCGCCCGATCTCTGCAGCCCCTGTGCCTGTGACCTCCACTCCCAGTATCCCTGCCGTACGCTGCACGATACGCGCCAGATCTTCGGGGCTGTAAAACTCCAGTCGGGACACGATACCGAAGCGGTCACGCAGAGGCGAAGAAAGAAGGCCCATGCGTGTGGTAGCACCAACCAGGGTAAAGGGCTCCAGATCTATCTTTACGGTACGGGCGGCCGGGCCCTGCCCGATGACAAGGTCCAGCTTGAAATCCTCCATTGCAGGATAGAGCACTTCTTCTACCGCAATGGGCATGCGATGGATCTCATCCACAAAAAGGATGTCGTGACGACCAAGACTGGTCAGGATAGCCGCAAGGTCGCCGCTGCGCTCCAGTACCGGGCCGGAAGTGCAGACCAGATTGACGCTCAGTTCTGACGCCATAATCTGCGCCAGCGTTGTCTTGCCCAGGCCCGGATTACCGCAGAACAGTGTATGATCCAGGGCTTTCCCGCGCTCCAGAGCGGCATCTAGGTATACCCGCATATTGGCGCGCAACGCATCCTGCCCGATAAAATCGTCCAGACTGCGCGGCCTGACGCTTTCATCAGCCAACTCTGCCATCAGGCTTTCCCCCTGGCCAGCGCCTTCAGTGCTGCTCTGAGCGCTTCACTGACATCCATGTCCGGCTCTTCCTGCAAAATCTTTTTGACAAGCGGTGCAGATTCTTCTTCTGCATATCCCAGATTGGCGAGGCCATCCAGCACATCCCTGAAGACAGATCCCGGTCTGGCACCCCCAGGAAGCACGGCGGTCTGCGGCGCATCGTCCACTTTCAGCTTGTACTTCAGCTCCAGAAAAACATGCTGTGCTGTTTTTTTGCCGATACCGGAGACACGGGTCAAGGCCAGCACATCTTCTTCCATGACCAGGCGGCGCAGATCGTCAGGCCTGAAAATGGAGAGGATGGAAAGCGCCGTGCGTGCGCCTACCTTGGATATGGATACCAGGACCTCGAAGGTCTGGCGCTCTTCAAAGCTGGCAAAACCAAAGAGCTCCAGCGCATCTTCGCGCACCATGAGGCTGGTATGGAGCGCAAGCATCTCGCCCCTGCCGGGCAATGCTGCCATGGTATGCGCGGGCAGAGCCACCTCATAGCCCACACCACCTTCAGTGACCAGCAGACAGCTGTTGCCCCATTTTTCTGCCAGACGGCCTTCAAGATACGCTATCATAGTCTGTTCTCACTATGCACACACCTGGAAAAGAAAAAATACCCTCTGCCGGGGCAGTTGCCAAGAAAGCAAAATGGATTTACACCAGCGGGCATGAAATATCTTTTACATGGGATCGTTTTTACGGTCTGCCTGTTCATCCCCCAGTCTCTTCTGGCATGGGACGGTTTTGATGCCGACACTACCGATCTTGTCGAAATCCTGCCCGATAAGCTCCCAAAAGCCGGGGATACCGTTGATGTGCGCAATTACGACACCGACAGCAGCCAGACCTGCCTGGTAGAAGCCGTCACCCGTAACGCACGTACTGTTGAGGTCATAGTGCGCTCCCCAGACGGGCAAAACCGGACTCTGGTGATGGAAGGGCGCTAAAGCCCTTCCTGCCCTTCAGCATCCCGCTCATAGCCCGGCAGAAGTATGCCGGCGCTTTCAGCCTGCCCCTGCCCCTTGGGGCAATGGGACTGCATGTGGCATATCTCGCACCCTCCCTTGAAGGGATAATGCGTCACAACGGCGTATCGAAGACTGAGCAGTGAAGAGTCTTCACTCTTGTAGGGTACGCCAAGCTCATTCATGGCTTCCCGAAGGCTCTGCGTAGGCCGGGGTGAGGGGGCACAACCGCCGTCTTCCACCTGTGGCAGAAGCTCCTGTATGGCGCACATACACATGAACTGTGCAAGGTTGTTGACAAGAAAGCCATCTGAAGCTGACCTGCCCCAGGTCTCATCCACTGCATCTTCCACCTCCTGCGGCAACCAGACTGCCAGCCAGGAGATTTTGCCTGCTGTGATCTCACGCACTTTCAGGGCTGAGAGCCATTCTTCCCAGAAACCGACCAGGCGCTCCAGAGTGGCACCGCCAAGGCGTGTCTCATGGCTCATCTGCATAAATGCTTCCAGGTCAAAATATGGCCGGATGTCATGTTCAACGATAGAGGTCTGGCTCACGCGGGCTCCTTGAAAAAAACGGATGCAGGAAAATACCCATCAGACTAACGAAGGGCATAGCCATTGTAGCCAAGGCGCAAGAACCGTCAAGACCGAACAGCGCGTCTTTACTTCGCAACGTGCGTTGCGTATGTAAGAAAAATCAACCGTTCATCGTCAGCAAAGGGAAGCAGCCATGAGCAAAAAAGATCTCCAGCCCTCCAAAATACGTTATCACTACGAAATAGCCCCTGATGCACGCCTGCATACAGCGCACGGCGTCTGGGGTGGCATCAACCCTCAGGGCGAGATCGAGATGAATTTCTATCACGAAAGCGATATGCTGCCCCCCTACTCTGAACAGATCATCAGCCCGGATGGTGCCATCGGCCACGAGATCCTGCCTGAAAACAGTGAGCAGCGTGAAGTGAAGCGGCATATCCACAGTCGTATACTGCTGAATTATTATACGGCTCGTGCTGTCCTTGAATGGCTGGAAGATCGTGTAACGGCACTGGAAGAAGAATCAGAATTTTTCGAACGCAATTCCGGTTTCGAGCAGTAGGCGGGCACCATCGGCCATGACAGAAAAAAGCTACCATATCATTACCTTCGGCTGCCAGATGAACGTACATGACTCCCAGTGGCTGGCCCGTGCCCTTACGGCCCGCAGTTTTGTGGAAGCCCCGCTGGAAGACGCCCAGGTGGTGATAGTCAATACCTGTTCCGTACGGGAAAAGCCCGAACAGAAAGTCATGAGCGCGCTGGGGCGCATACGGCAGGTCACAGGCGGCAGCCCCCATGTGCTGGTGGCTGTTACAGGCTGCGTGGCGCAGCAGGTTGGTGCCGCTTTTTTTGAAAAAGAAGCACAGGTACGTCTGGTGGCAGGCAGTGACGGCATTGCCAATGCCCCGGCCGCCATAGAACGCCTGCTGGCCGAGCCTGAGCTGCGTCTTTCTCTGCTGGATTTCAGCAGCAGCTATCTGGAGCGCGAGCCCGGTGCTGACGGGCCGTGTGGCCCTGTGGCCCATGTCAACATCATGCAGGGCTGCGACAACTTCTGCACATACTGCATTGTTCCCTTTACGCGTGGCCGGCAGAAATCGCGCATGAGTGCTGCCATTCTGGATGAATGCCGCCTGCGCATCGCACAGGGGGCACGAGAGATCTGCCTTCTGGGTCAGAACGTCAATGCTTTTGGCAGAGACGGGCATGGTGATGGCCTCTCTTTTGCCCGCCTGCTGCATCAGGTGGCCGGCCTGCCCGGCCTCAGGCGCCTGCGCTTTGTTACCCCCCATCCCAAGGATATGAGCCCACAGGATATTGCGGCCTTTGCCGAGCTGCCACAGCTGTGCCCCCGCCTGCATCTGCCGCTTCAGGCCGGCTCAGACAGCGTTCTCAAACGCATGCACCGCCGCTACGACAGTGCGGCCTTCCTTGATCTGGTGTCGCGTCTGCGTGAGGCCAGGCCGGATCTGGCACTTTCTACAGACCTTATTGTCGGTTTTCCCGGTGAGACTGAGGCTGATTTTCAGGCTACGCTGGATATGATGCGGGCCTGCGGCTTCATGTCTTCCTTCTCCTTCTGTTATTCAGACAGGCCAGGGGCGCGTGCGGCGCTCTTTCCTGACAAGATAGCCCCGGTCATACAGCAGGACCGCCTTCTGCGGCTGCAGGCTCTGCAGGAAGAGCTTGGGCAACAGTGGCTGCAGGCCCGCACAGGCACTGAAACAAGCCTGCTGCTGGAAGGCAGAAGCCCCAAGGCCCGCATGGACACGACGGACCCGCCTGCTCTGACAAGCTGGCAGGGGCGTGACCCCTATGGTGTGCCAGTCCATGTTTATCTGCCTGAGCATGCTGACCATACAGGTCGGATGTTGTCAGTGCGTATTACAAACGCCAAAAAACACAGCCTGCAGGCTGATGCTCTGGAGGCGCCATGGTAGAAATGCGCGTTCTGGGCCTGACCATTGACCCGCAAAGCAAAACGCCCATGGCTGTCTTGCGGGAAAAAGAGGGTGACGTGGTGCTGCCTGTCTGGATAGGTGCGCTGGAGGCCATGTCTGTTTCCATGGCGCTGAACGGCGAGAACCGCCCCCGCCCGCTGCCCCATGACCTTCTGCTGCAAAGCCTGAACGCCCTTGACGCCTGCCTGGACAGCGCAGCCATCACGGACCTGAAGGATGGCGTTTACCGCGCCCATCTTGTGCTGCAGGGGCCAAAGGGCGCATGCACCATAGCCTGCCGCCCCTCTGACGCCATCACCCTGTCGTTGCGGGCAGGCGCACGCCTGCTGGTCAGCCGGCAAGTGATGGAGCGCTCGGCCGCAGCGCAAAGCAGTGTGCTGCAGCGCCTGCAGGAAAACGCCCCCCTCCCCTCTCCCCCATCGCAGGTCAGCATCAGGGGGGCGAACGATCTGTCTGAAGAAAAATATCGTCAGATGCTCCGCACGCTGGAGCCGG
The DNA here is from genome assembly GCA_017396005.1 of Desulfovibrio sp. Lineage (GTDB taxonomy): Bacteria > Desulfobacterota > Desulfovibrionia > Desulfovibrionales > Desulfovibrionaceae > Desulfovibrio. The sequence goes on along the minus strand of JAFQNG010000079.1, from coordinate 2,962 downwards.
TTTCCCCCCGCAAAATGTAAAAAGCGGCCTGCCCGGTGGGCAGACCGCGCCTTACATGCAGGCCTTTGTCTGCACTACAGTTCAATGGCGCCACAGGCAAAGGCAGCCACAGCGCTGGCCGCAGCCAGCAGCAGAAGCCCCAGAATAACCTTTTCATAGCCGGCAAAGAGCGGGGAGGCACTGCCGTCACCGGCCTGCTGCTTACGGCTCCAGATATAGACGGGTATGCCCAGGGCAATGAGTATCATGGCCATGAGCATATAGTGCAGGCCCGCCGCATAGATCAGCCACAGTCCGTACAGTGTGCCCAGCCCCGCACAGAGGGCGGCCACAGGACGCTGACTGGAAGTGTTTGCAGGGTACTGGCCGCCCACGCACAGCTTCCAGAGAAAGAGTGTAGAGACCAGATAGGCCGGCAGCACCATGACGCCGGTGATGCTGAGCATGGTATTCCAGGCATTGTCTGAAAAATAGACCACAAAGAGTGCCAGCTGCATGAGCAGGCTGGTCACCCACAGCGATACCGAGGGGGCCCCGGCTGCGTTCTCCCGACTGAACTGCCGGGGGAAGGTGCCGTTTCTGGCCGCTGCCAGCGGCATTTCGGCGGTGATCAACGTCCAAGCCAGCCAGCTTGCCAGCACTGCCACCAGCAGGCCCAGGTTCATGAGCCAGCTGCCCCACGGCCCCACCACACGCTCCAGCACGCCGGCCGTCGAGGGGGTAGGCACTGCGGCAAGTTCGGCCTGTGTCATGAAGCCGTACGGCAGCACAGACAACAGCACATAGATGATAAGGCAGCCCAGAAAACCCATGATGGTTGCCCGCCCCACATCACGGCTGCTTTTAGCCCTGTCAGACAGTACAACAGCCCCTTCGATGCCGATGAACGCCCACAGGGTGACCAGCATGGTACTCTTTACCTGCGCTTCCAGGCCGCCCAGGTGATGGCCGTTATCCACAGCCAGTCTGCCCAGGAAGTCACTGCTGAACTTGTCCATATTAAAAACAAAGATCAGGACGACGATGAAGACAAGCAGCGGTATCAGTTTGCCTATGGTGCCGATAGTATTGATGATGGCCGCCTGATGCGTACCACGCAGCACGATGAAGTTGAACATCCAGATAAGCAGGGAGCCCCCGATAATAGCGGGGATGGTATTGCCGCCATGAAAATAGGGAGGGAAGAAGTAATTGAGGGCATCCATGGTAATGACGGCATAGCCTACATTGCCGAAGATCTGGCACAGCCAGTAGCCCCAGGCAATGAGAAAGCCCACAAAGGGGCCAAAGCCTTCTCTGCCGTACATATAGATGCCTGCTTTGAGGTCTGGCCGTACATCCGAGAGGATACGGAAGGAATTGGCCAGAAAATACATGCCAAAGCCGGTGATGCACCAGGCAATGAGCACCGCACCCACAGAGGCGGCAGCAGCCATGTTTTGCGGCAGGCTGTAGATGCCCCCGCCAACCATGGAGCTCACCACCACACTGGCCAGAGCCACAGCACCCAGTTTTTTATTGGTATCTTGTACCATAGTTCTGTCCTTGAAATTTCAAAGGCCCGACCACATGGCGGTACGGCGCACGGGTCGGGCACAGCAGGTTACAGGGCAGCCACTACAGTGTTACCGGGTCAGCAAACTTGAAGTTGAGAAAACCCATCACTGTCAGGCAATAGCCATAGGGTTTGGTGATATTGAGATGGTTGTGCCAGAACTGGAAGGGGCTGTGCTGCTCCACACCACGCAGGGCAAGCTCATGATTGAGAGACTTGGTCAGCCACATCTCGGCATGGGCCTTGGCGATCTCGTCATCGATCCAGGTAGGGAAGTATTCCACATATTCAGCAGCCCAGCCGCCGATGAGCTTGCCGTTTTTCTGGCCCCAGCAGATGCCCAGCCCTGTGGCTATGGCGCGGTGTTCATCAATGCGTGCACCATTGGCTGACATGATAACTTCAAGCACAGCCCCGTGTTTGAAGTGTTTTTCCACTTTTTCCACTGGCACTATATTGCCATACAGCTCTTTGGGGAGCACTGACGTATAGGGGATGACATTGAAATTTTCTATTTTGGCCTGCATCAGGGCAGAATCATAGCAGAAAGTTTCAAAGGGCTGTGGGGGAATGCCATCCTCGGCTTCGCCAACGCCACCGGAAATAAACGCAAGTGTAGGATATCTTGTCCCGAGTGTACTATTCATAATCTTTCCTTTAGCTTTCTGTGACTCTGGCTGCATAATAATTTGCCAGATGCACAACTTTTTTACAGCTATGGCTGCCTGTATTGTATACTTTGCAGCAGCCTGATGCGGCTCAATGCCAGCCTGATGTACAGCCCATGGGCGTTTTACAGCCCTGCTGCACACAGTCTGCCCGCTCACTGCAATCTCCGGGCCAAAGGATTCTTTCGGTACTCTCCATCAGATATATGAAGCCTTCACACCTGCCCCTGCTATACAGGGGCAACCTGCAACCGCACGCTAAGGGCCTCCATTACCTTACGCAAGGTATTACGTTGGATTCCCACCAAGGGCCTATGCCTGCCCTGACTCGAAAAAAAAGAAAATAATAGAAAAAAGAGATGCACGTAACCAGCTGAAATGATTGAGATTCATCGACAGACAGAATGTCGATGAATCGTTGTTTTTCAATAGCTGAGAGGCCTGTTTTTGGCAATACCCTCTCTTAAGGCCTATAATTTTTTAAACACTTACAAAAATAACTATAACAAATTCAGTATGTTACATATAGTTTAACACCCTCTGACAAGTTCTGTCATCAACATTCTGTCTGTCAGTGACGCCTGCAGGCTTCACGACAGCAAAACATGGCGGCAGCATGGTGAGGACAGAACTTACATTCTCGATCCTGGTGACTACCCAGGGCAGAACGCACGAGCTTGCGGCCTTCATGCGTTCCCTGTGTCAGCAGGGGGGTGTGAGCTGCACGCTTATCGCAGGC
>JAFQNG010000006.1 GCA_017396005.1 Desulfovibrio sp. | reverse complement strand
GTCTTACCGCTGCCGTTGGGGCCAAGAAAGCCGTATATCTCGCCCCGCTCCACTTGCAGGGAAACATTGTCCACCACTTTTTTGTCGCCAAAGCTTTTACAGAGGCCATGTACATCTATGACCAGAGTGGCGGACGGCTTCATGGCAGCCTCACACTGACGGGCTGGCCGGGGTGGAGCTGCACAGTCAAAGGGCCTTCGGCACAGGCTTCCAGCATGAACACCAGTTTGGAGCGCGTTTCATTGCTGTATATGACAGGCGGTGTATACTCTGCCTCCGGGGCGATATAGGTTATGGTCAGCGCGACCTCGTCCTGTACTCCGTCTATGCGGCACAAAACCCGCTGCCCTGTACGGATACCGCCGAGCAGGCTTTCCGGTACAAAGAAGCGGACAAGGATATTCTCCGGCGGTAAAAGCTGGATAACGGGATGCCCGGCCGGTACCCATTCGCCAATGCGGTACAGCGTATCGCAAATCAGACCGGCAGTGGGGGCGCGCATTTCCTTCTGGTCAAACTCCCATTGGGCCTGGGCGGCACGGGCTTGAGCAGCCCTGATGATGGCCTGCTGTGCTTCTATCTTTTTCTGTCGTGCCGGTAGCTGATAGACCGCCACCTGGCTGACCAGCTCTGCAACTCTGGCAGATGTGGCCAGGGCTGCTGCCCGTGAGTCGTCCAGCTCCCGTCTGGAGACAGCCCCATCCCGAACAAGGTTTTCATTGCGGCGCAGTGTGGCCCTGGCATTGGCTGCCTCTGCCCGGGCCTGGCTGAGTTGGGCTTCAGCCATGGAAATTTCCTCTGGACGGCGGCCTGTCACCATGTCGGCAAGCTCTGCCTCTGCCTGCAAAACGGCTTCTGTGGCTTCACTCAGGGCATGGCGTTCCGGGGCGGCCTCCAATGCAAAGAGGAGCACGTCTGCCGTAATGTCCTCTCCCCGGCGTACATGGAGGGCCTCAAGACGCCCGGCACGGGAAGGGGCCAGATAAACGTATTCCCCTTCCACATAGCCCTGAAAACCAGATCTATCGGTATCACCACAGGCGGCCAGCAGCAGGTACAGGGTACAGAGCAGGGGAATAGCTGTTTTCATGCTTTGTCCTTGTCGGTATCTGGGGTACTGGCAGGGTCAGTGCTGGCAGCAGGCAGGCACAGCCCGTCCAGCAGGAGAGCAATAGCGTGTCGTCGCAGGGTTTGCCTGCCTGGGATACTGGCTGCAAAGGCCTGCTGCAACACTTCCCGTCCGGCCAGCGGCAGCATGACCACAGCAATGATGGATGTCAGGGTCAGGGCAGGATGCACCTTGCTGTTCAGCAAGCCTTGCCCCTGTGCGTGGCTGAGGTGTTGCGTGATCTGCTCCAGCCTGCCCCGTGGGAAATGCTCCAGGATCATATGGCGTAACTGACCACCGGCATTGAGTATTTCACGGCTCCAGAGGTCTGGTAACTCCGGTATTTTTTCCACCACATCCAGCAGGCGATCCACCAGACCACATATCATACGCCTTGGGCATCGTAAGTCCTCTTCGGGCATATCCAGCCAGATATGGTGCAGACACGGGGCCAGCCGCTCCCGGACAAGATGCTCCACAAGGCCGTCCCGATTACCAAAATAATAATGGATCATGGCAGGGGTAACCTGGGCGGCACGGGCGATCTGTGCCACGGTAGTACCGGCGATCCCCTGAGCGGCAAAAAGACGCAGAGCTGTGTCCAGGATACAGGTTTTTCTGTCTATCCTCTCTTGCAGTGGGGGTCGCCCCTGTCGGAGCTTTTGTGCGTGTGCAGCCATAAAAAATAATTAACTGGTTAATTGATTTTGTCAAGAAGAGCCGGGGAAAGCGTTGCCCGCTCCTTTCAGTGGCGAGGGGCGGATGAACGCTGTTTCAAGACTGTTTCCACAGGCCTGTTTTGAAAACAGACTGCCCCCTCTTTTCAGGGCCTGGGCTTGGTGCTATAGGCAGGACTGCCCCGTGTATGAAGGGTATTCCGGTGGGGCTTGGAGCAGGCATGAAAATACTTGTGCTGGGCAATCAGGGCAGGGCAGTCTCCATTTTCTGGAGCGTCCTCATGCGGCAAATGCTGGCCGCCGGGCATAGTGTTGTCTGTTGCATCCCGCCGGGCGACAGCGAGGCCGATGCTGCCCTGAACGCCCTTGGCGTGCGTGTGCGGCACTATCCTCTGGATCGCAAGGGGCTGCATCCCCTGC
>JAFQNG010000078.1 GCA_017396005.1 Desulfovibrio sp. | reverse complement strand
GTGTTGCATAGGCTCTCCTTGATTATCCGTTTGGTGGGATATTTCAGGGTGAGCCTTTTTCACGTTTTGTACAACGCCGGAACGGTTGAACCTTTTACGGTCACACCGCCAGAGGCGGTGGTTTAACCGATTTGTAATTATTGCTGGAATAAATAACAGCTTTATTATTAGGCGTTTGAGTAGTTTTGGCATGGCTGTAGTTAAGATATTATTTATTTTATAAATATAAAATCATCTATTTTCATGTTTAATGATTTTTTGTATTAATATATTATTTGGTTTCCCCATTCTTCCGCTGATGCCATCAAAAAATGCAATGAATACAAGTGGAATTCTGGATAATTGTTTTCGAAAAATTCTTTTTACTGAAACTATTATATAACTCATAAATAGAATTGGCAGCATTATCTGTAAATAATTTTTAACAAGGCAAGATCTATTTCTAAGCATAAGAAAATCGGAAAGTACTGGACGATTTGTGTTATTATTTGCGTTGATACTGCCACCCTCTTTATGGATAACTAGACTATGCTTTGCCCATAATAAGTTTATTCCATTTTTCGTTGCTCTAATACAGTATTCTGTTTCTTCAAGATAAAGAAAAAAATCTTCTTTAAAAAAATAATTTTTCTTCACAACATCCCGATGAATAAAAAAAGATGCTCCTATAATATCAGAAAGTTTTTTTTCGACATCATCCTGAGAAATATCATCAAGCTTGTTTATATCTGCATTATTATACAGTTGTGCTGTTAATCCTAATGGTAAGAATAGCTTGCTGCCTGCTGTTGCTTGAATTTTTGTTTCATCATCGGCATATATTAGTGTTGACCCAATAATGCATGGTTTTATATGTTTATTGTATCTATTGCATAATTCTTTAAGTGCATACTGATGTACTATTGTATCATTATTCAATATCCAAATAGCCTTGCATCCTGAATCTCTGAATGCCAGTCGCATGCCTGCATTATTACCGTATGCATAACCGCCATTTTGAGGCATCATCAGAATGATCGAGCGGGATTTCATATCAGTTGTTTCGATATCCTTCCCTTTTACTATGGTAGGTGATGCAAATTCTCGCCAGGCAAAGAATATTTTGTCTACAGAGCCATCATTAGAATCATTATCGATGACAATGATACGACCAGGGGGTTCCACAAGATCATGCAGGCTGCGTAAGCAGTTGATGGTATCGTCAGCGCCTCTGTAGTTGACGATGAGCACTGTTACGTCCCTGGATTCAAGCACGGGCTTCATTGCGCTTGCTCCATCTGACCAGAGTATCGGGATATAATGCCTTGCGCTGAGCCACTTGTTTTCAATCTGCCGTCTTCAAACCACAGCACTATGTCACATATTTCCAGTGTACTCAGCCTGTGTGCGGCAATGACATTGGTGCGTTTTCCCTTGCTGCGTGTCATGGCCTGCTGCACTTCTGCTTCTGCTGTCTGGTCCAGCGCACTGGTGGCTTCGTCAAAAATCAGCAGGGATGGTTTTGTATAGAGGGCACGAGCAATGGAAACACGCTGCATCTGTCCGCCTGACAACCCACCGCCACTGGGGCTGATGGGACGGTCAATGGCCGAACAATCCTGCCCCAGAAAGTCGATGGCCGCTTCCTGACAGGCCTGGCGTACGCGTTCTTCATCCAGGGCTTTGCCCCAATCGCGGAATGCCACGTTCTGGGCCACTGTGCCGTTCAGCAGATACGGGCTTTGCGGCACATATCCTGTCTGTTGGCGATAGGCTGCCAACTGGGTCGCAGTCATGGGCTTGCCGTCGACCAGCAGACGACCTTCTGTGGGCTCCAGAAGGCCACTCAGGATATTGATGAATGTGCTCTTGCCAGAGCCAGAGCGGCCCACCAGGCCCAAGGTAGCGCCTACAGGTATGCGATAGTTGATGTTTGTGAGGGCATTTTCCCTGGCACCCGGGTAACGGTAGGAGACGTTTTCAAAAACGATCTCATTCCGGACGCGAAAATTCGGGTCTGGCTGTATGACTTCTGGTGCAGGTGCAGCAGACAGGCTTTCGCAATAGTCCAGACAGGGCAGGGCCGCTGCCTGTGAGCCGCGTATGCCTACGATGGCACCAACTACACGATTGAGTGAAGGCAGCACACGCCAGGCTGTGAGTGCCAGCAGGGCTACTGTGGTGGTGATGGTGTGCAGGTCAGCATCCTGCCAGTGGATGAGTAGAAAGATGCACAGCCAGATAAGGCAAAAGCCGCCGCTTTCCAGTGTCCAGGTCGGTACGGCAGAGCTGATGCCCAGGAAGGTACGGGGCTTCATGCCTGCTCGTACCTGCTCCCTGATGGCCTGCAGAAAGGCTGGTTGCTGTTGGTAAATAATAAGCTCACGTATGCCGCTGATGGCGGTCATGGTGGCCTTGTTTTCTTCCTGCTGTACTGTAGCCACTGTGGCGGCTGATCGGTCTATATGCTGGCGTAACAGACTGTAGGTAAGGGCTGCTATGCAGAGCATGAACGCCAATGCACTCAGGGTGACACCGGGCGCGTAGAACATCAGGCCAGCAAAGAGCATTATGACCGTTATCATATTACTGTAGGCCTGCAGCAGCTGCAGCAGCATCTGCCCGAGGCTGAAACGACGCTGCATGGCTGTCAGGGCCTGACTGTTCTGGGCAGAGAGATGCCAGCTGTAGGGCATGTACAAGAAGCGCTGCATGATGCTGCTGCCCACATGGGCAGCCACTCGTTCACCCAGCATGGCAGAACGCCAGGCCACCAGAGCAGAAAGGATGTTTTTCAGCCCGATGAAACCGATGGGCAGCAGGCAGGCCCAGAGGATGAGGCGGCGCGGCTCTGTAAACAGGTCGGACAGGGCAGGGAATACGTCCAGCAACTTTTGCACTGGTGCGGATGCCGCAAACTGCTCCGGTGCGTTGAGGATGGAGAAAAAGCCTGTCAAAGCCATGATGCTGGCCAGCTCTGTAAGGGCCAGCAGTACCATGAGGATGAAGAGCAGCCAGATGGAGCGTTGCAGAAGGGCAGGCAGCACAGCATAGACGCGTTTGAAATTGGCAAACAGCAGATGCAGTTTAGGCATGGCCTGCCTCCTGCAAAAGCCGTTTGCCAAGGCCGCGCAGCATGGCAGCCGCGGCTGCCGTGTCGGCCTCTGCCCACTGTGCTGTAAGCCCCTTGCATGGGCCTGAAAAGAGCTGCACAGGTACAAGCGTATACGGCACCACATGGGCCAGGTCGCCCTGCATGAAATCCATATTGCCGGACCAGCCCGTGGCTACCACATGCAGGCCGTGCAGCATGGCTTCACGTATGGTCAGGCCATAGCCTTCGGAGCGGTGCAGGGAGAGATAGATATCGTGCCTGAGATACAGCTCGGTCAGGGCAGCACTGTCCAGATCGTCTGTGATGATGCATACCCCTGGTACAGCAGTACAGGCTTTTTCAAAGCCCTGATACTGACGGCTGTCTGCCTTGGCATTGCTGACCTTGAATGTCAGCTCTGCTTCACCGGGTTTGAATGCCTGTGCAAAAGCCTGCAACGCTGCCAGCGGATTCTTGCGCTCAAAGGATGCACCAGCATCGAAAATAAAGAGGCAACGGATAATACCGTCAGTGGCGTAGGCTGTTTTACGGCGTACAGGCTGCGGCACAGCATGGGGCAGTACAGTGACAGGCTTGTCTGTGAGCTGCTGCAGGGTCTGCTGTGTGAAAGTGCTGGGTACTTCCACAGCGTCCACATAGGGCAAAGCCTGCTGCCAGATGGGGGGAAAGGCCTCCAGCTCCCAGGCCCAATAGGCTATTACGCGTTTGTGACGCAGAAAGCTTTTGCCAAGGGCGCAGAGGGCAAGCTGAAATTGTGGCGGGTTGGCATGGATGACCACAGTGCCGCCCTTGGTGCTGTTTTGCACGTCTCTGACTGTCAGGGGCACTTCGTCGGGTTCATGATCGCGCTCATAGCGCATGGCATCCGTGATATCCACAGGTAAGACATCCTGCCCCTGGGCACGGCAGTGCTGCACATACAAACGTGCGCCCTGGCTGATGCCGCTCTTGCTGTAAAAAGCCCCACACACATAGAACGGCCCGCCTTTGGGCCTGGCTGCAGAGCGTTTTTCTGCCTGTACAAGACATAACGCACTGAGGGCCAGCAGGCGCAGACCTTGGGGTGAGGCTTTCCAGCAATGTTTCAATAAATCCTTGCCCATGTTTCCCGCTTGGAAAATGATTGGAACAGGATTCACTGACAGACAGAATGTCGATGACGAAACTTGTCAGGATGAGTTGCTTAATATGTAATTTATTGAAATTATTTGATTTATTTTTGTAAATGTCTGGAAAAATTTTAAGACAGGGAGAAGGTATTGCCAAAAACTGGCCTCTCAGCTATTAAAATACAATGATTCATCGACATTCTGTCTGTCGATGAATATCAATTATTTCAGCTGGTTATGCACATCTCTTTTCTCAATCATTTTTTCATCTTTTTTCAGAGTCAGGTCACGTATATGCCTTTTGGGCTTCATGCGGGTCAGCGTACGGTCATGCGTAGGGCGCAGGGGCTACTGTAAAAAAATGGCTCTGCTGTGCAGAGCCATTGTAAATCATAGCCTCTCCTGGCAGGCTTGCTGTTTTCTTCAGTGTATTTCCAGGCTGACGCATCTGCGTTCTGACCTGGATTCTGGACGCGTCAGCTACGGATGGGACATCTTACTATTTTTCCACATCTCTGTTCCAGGCTCTGACAGCAGCCTGCGGCGTTACAGACCATTGCCGGTAAGCGTTGCCGCATTCACACACTACGCGATAGATGGGTTTCAGACGTCCTTCTGGTTGCGTACTCTCCAGCCGGGGCGCCGTATTACCACATGCGGTGCAGGGCAGCAGGGCAGCCAGAAGATTTTTGTCAGTGGTGGGCATGGTGTTCAACTCCACTGTAGAGGTATATGCATGGTTCACAGACAAACCTGGAAAGCATAGGGGGTTTAAGATATTTCCGGCATGGTCCATTGTCCGGGCAGTGGGGCCTGCAGCTGCGCCTTTTCGCCCAGGTAGGGATTGAAATAGCCATAACGCAGCCAGGGGCAGAGTTTTTTCAGGCGTTTCATGAAAAGCCCCAGCCCAAGAGAAGGGCTGCCCTCGTTCTGCTGGCCGTGCATCAGCGTATAGTACCACTCAGGGTCAATATTCAGGTTACGCCATTGCACCATACTCACACCGTTCTCACCTATCAGGTGGGCCAGAGCCTCCAGCTCTTCTTCCGTGTCTGTGATCCCAGGGAAGAAGAGCAGGTTCAATGAAACGAAAAGGCCATGCTGCCGGGCCGTGGCTATGGCCTGTCGTACGTCTTCAAAGCTGTAGTTGGCTGGACGGTAATAGCGGTCATAGAGCTGCGGTCTGGCGCTGTTCAGGCTCACCCGCAGGCTGGTCAGACCAGCCTCGGCCAGTCGGGCCACAGCCTGCGGGTCTGATGCATTGGTATTACAGTTGACAGTGCCCAGACCGCCCCGGCTGCGAAAAAGAGCAACACTCTCAACCAGCAGGTCGGCATTGGTCAGGGGGTCTCCCTCGCAGCCCTGGCCGAAGGAGTAGACCGGCTGTTCTGTCTCGCGCCCCTGATGCAGTTGCATGACTTCAACTATCTCCTCTGGCGCAGGCGTGAAGGCCAGGCGGCACTGCGGGGTCACCTTGAGCGGAGAATCCTTGTCCTGGGCAGAAATACAGCCCACGCAGCGGGCATTGCAGGCGCGTGATGTGGGCAGGGGCGCTTCATAGCGGCCAAGGGCGAAATTGCGTGCAGCAGGGCAGTCATAGCGCAGTACACAGTTGTTCAGGATATGCCCTATCAGGCGGTTGCGCGGGTATTCCCGCAGAAGGCGACGTACATTCTGCTCAATGCGTTTGCGCGGAATACCGCGAAACTGCTGACGGGGGTCCTGATCCACCTTGTGGGCACAAATATAGAAGCGCCCCCGGGCAAAGCCTACGGCACCATAGGCGAAAAGGGGCAGCAGAGGGGCATCAGCATCGCTTTCATAGGCAGGATGTGCCGACAAGGTATGCGCAGGCGCGGCAAAGGCAGCCACTGCCAGGCCTTCCTGCACTTCAATTTCACCGCTTTCAGGGTCAAGGCCAACGGCCCGACGCCCGGGCAGAAGAAAAAGCTCGCTCTCTTCGGGCAGGGGCATCAGCTCATCAGGCCGGGGCAGGCCCCATTGCCCACCGCGTCGGCAGACCATCAAAAGGTCTGGCTCGTCATAGATGCTGCCGTCTTTGTCGGCCATGACCAGATGCGGTTCAAGACGGGTAGACGCCATAAATCCTCCTTGCCCCCACTGGGTCTGTGTATGTGTGGGGGGGAATATCCGCCTGTGCAGCAGCAAGATATCCTGCCCTCTGTCCGGAATTCCCCACGGCATCGGCCCAGAGCAGATAGGGCAGTTTCAGGCATCGTTCATGGATGCTGGCGGCTCGCTGCAGTCTGGCTCGAATCAGGCTGCTGGCTTCCTCTCTGCCCAGGGCGTGCAGGTGTGCACTGAAGGCCCGGGCACGGTCTATGGCCCTGTGACCCGCGTCAATGGCAGCACAGGCGGCCTGGCCCATGCGGGCTGTCAGTTCCTTTTGCGCCAGCAGGGTTCTGATGGTACGCACGGCATCTTCCACATCATCGGGAGTGTAGCAGGCCAGATGTTCCCCTTCTCTGAAAAGTTCGTTCAGGCCGTGCCCTACGCGCGGGGTGAGCAGGCAGCCGCCGCAGCCCATGGCCTCAAAGACTCTGAAGTTCAGATCCCCGTGTTCGCAATGGTTCAGTAAAATACGCCCCTGGGGAAAAAGCTGGCGATAGTTGCCCCTGGTCACATGCAGGCCGGGCAGGTGTCGGGCCAGAGCCTCCAGAAAAGCGGCGCGCCTGGGGGTATCGGCACTTACTGTGCCCACAAAAAGACAGTCCCAGCGTTTGTCTGCAGCTGCATCAGGCTGGTCATGGGCCTGGGCAAAAGGGGGAGACCAGAAGATGCGTTCAGGCGGCAGAAAGGTACCGGCAAAGGAAGCGATATGATCCCTGAGGGAAACAAGGCAGAGGTCAAAGGCCTGAGCATACCAGGGCTGCCAGCTGTGGATATGGGAATCCACGCTGTAGAAAACTGTCAGACAGGGAAAGCTCTCCACACCAAGTACAAAGGGCGGCCGGCTTTTGTCGGCCACCACCAGTACGTCAGGCCTGAAGCCTGCCAGACGCACCAGGTCTTCCCAGCCATACAGAAAGGGTTCTTCAAAATTGTGCAGAGCCACGTTCTGCCAGCCGCAGGCTGACAGCTCTCCGGCAAAGAAGGGACTGCCTATCCAGAGCAGGCTTTGCATGACGTCTCCCATCTACAGACGGATGTTGCCAAATATGCCGAGATAAAATACGTTTCCAGCATACCGTATCATTTTAGCGTAGCCTTGCCGCCAGCTGGCGTCAAGGCGCGGATTGTCATGCGTATCTCAGTCTCTGCTCTGCATGCCCTGTGGCGTATCCTTGTAATCTGCCTGCTGCTGGTATTCCTGCTGTCAGCGGGGCTCGCATATTTTGTGCAGCGCAATCCCCGTGCCCTGCTGCAGGGTTATGTGGACGATATTGCCGCTGCGACTGGTCTGAGCATTACGTTTGATACACTGGACGTACGCCTCCTGCCTCTGCCTTCGCTGGCTGTGAGCAATGCTGTGATACAAGGCGGGAATATGAGTTTCAGCGTGGCCTATGCCACACTGACCCCCGATTATCTGGCTCTGCTGCGCGGCCAGCTGCTGCCTGGCGAAGTTCTTCTGCTGCGTCCTCGTGTGCGGGGTATGATGGCCGCGCCTCTGGATGGGGCCGATGCTCTTGTGCCGCTTTTTGCCGGTAACAGTACAGGGGGGGAACCCTCCCTGCCTGCTGGCTGTCGTATGCGCATCATGCAGGGGGAAGTTCGCCTGCAGGGCAGCGAAGAAACCCGCATGGAGGTCTATGGCCTGCAGTGTGATCTGAAGGCCCGGGCCTCCGGTGCTCTGTCTGGTTCGTTGCAATGGCAGGCTGCTGCAGTGTACCGCGGCAAGGCACTGCGCGTCAGCCTTGAGGATTTTCTCTGCAGTGGTGAAAGCGATCTTCATGCGCCGCTTACGGCTACGCCGGGTATGCGCCTTATGGGGCGCTGGCATTATGCTCCCTGGCTGGAAAGCCTTGTCATGGATATGCATTTTCGCAGCCATGCCGGGGCCTGGCAGGTTGAAACAGCCCTGAGCGGTGATCTGCGCAAGGATGCGAGCCTGTTACCCTTCAGTCTGCGCGGGCTTTGCAGCGGACAGGCCGGACAGAATCGCCTTGATATTACAGATGTGGACTTTGTACTGGATGCGGACAGTGGGCGTTTTTCCGGCGCACTGATGCTGCCCGCCGCGACAGGGGGGGGCAGCTTGCAGGGCAGCCTGCAGGTGCACCGTCTCAGTCTGACGCAGTGGTTGGGGTTTGCGCGCAATCTGGCCCCAGGTCTGCAACTGGCCCTGGATAATATCACCAGAGCCAGGCTGGATCTTCATCTGGATAGACAGGGCCTCAGGGTCCCCTTTATCGAGGCCCATTGCAGCGGTGCCCGGTTCAGAGGCAGCGGCGGGGTAGAGAGCTGGCAGCAGCCGGTTGTGGCGCTGGATCTGAAGACAGAACACGTTACACTTGGCTTTGGCATCCCCGAGGCTGTGGGCAGGCCACCGCTGGCCCCGCATTTTTTTCATGCTCCCCTGACCCCCCTGCCCAATACCCCGCTCCAGCCTGGTGAGACCGGTATCGGCTATGATATCCGCCTGTCTGCAGACAGAGTGGATTATGGCCCCCTGCGTATTCAAGATGGTGCTGTGGTCATCAGCCCTGACAAGAACGTGAAAAACGGTTTTCGCGACTGTATCATCAGTGCCCGCGGAAATTTTTATAACGGCAGGCTGGATGGCCAGTGTGTACTGGGTGGCGGCACGGATTTGCTCTATGCCATCAGCCTGCGCGCTGCCGGGGTCAATGGGCTGCCTCTGTCCAAAGACATGCCCATTCTGCCTATACGCAGTGGCCGCTATGATGCGGAGGTCAGCATCAGAAGCCAGGGACGGGAGCTGGAGCGTTTTCTTGCGCAGCTCCATGGGCATGTGCAGGTACGCGCCCAGCGTGGCAGCGTGGGCCTGCCCGAGAGCCGGAACAGCCTGGACTTCAGACAGCTGGATGCGCGCCTGCAGCTGCGTTCTGCCTCATGGAAAGAAGGACGTCTGGGTCTTGACGGGCAATGGAGCGCACATCTGGAGCATAAGGATGGCGGTGGTCAGGCCAGGCTGGATGGCCGGCTCTGGTTTGGTGAAGACAGGGATGGGCAGGGCACTGTGGTCATTCGCGGCGTACCGGTACAGGCTGACATGCGTTTACAGCCTTCCCTGACTGCACTGCCTGAGGCCGCGCAACTCAAGCTGGGGGGCAGGCTTTCCTGCAGGGGAGATCAGCTAGAGATTACTGAAGCACGTCTCCAGACTCTGGGTATGGACGCAAGCGGGCAGGCGCGCATCAGAATGGATAGAGGTGAGGCAGCCTGCCAGGGGGCACTGTCAGTGCGCTGTCCTGATGTACAGGCCACGCTGCACCGCACTGTGGGGAAGGAGGTCAGGGTACCTCCAAAGCTGAACAGTGTGTCCTGGCAATGCGAGTTTAACGGGACAGACAGAGAACTGAGTATAAATAAATTACTGGTTCAGCTGGATGCCAGTCGCGTCAGTGGTTCGCTGAAGTTTGCCAAACGAGAGAAAAAACCCTTTCTGGGCTTTGAACTGGAAGTGGACAGGCTGGATCTGAGCCGTTACCTGCATGACAAGGAAGATGCAGCTCTTCAGAAGACATCAGGTAACACAGGGGCGAAGAGCTGGGACTTCAGCTTTATGCGGGCCTTTGCTGCTCAGGGGGTACTTCGCATCAGGGAACTGCGTGGCTGGCGTGTGGCTGTGCAGGATGTACGCCTGCCCTTGAAGCTGGAAAGCGGGCAGCTGCACAATGGCCCTGCAACGGGCCGCTTTTATGGCGGCAGTCTGCGGGGGCAGAGCAGTATTGATTTCAGCAGGGGCGTGCGTTTTAATGTCAGACTGTCTATACGTGATTTTGACCTTGCCACCGCCAGCAGAGACATGGGCGGTGATGCCGTGCTGTCCGGTACAGCCAGCATGGAGTCTGATCTGCACGCTGCCCTGACCGGGCCCGGCCAGATGCCCGCAGCTCTGGATGGTCTGTGGAATTTTGCTGTCATCAGGGGCAGCTATCAGGAGCGTCGTCCCAATGGAAGGCTTAAAGGTTCACCCACGCGTTTTGATCTGGCTTCGGCCTCAGGCAATTTTAAGAGCGGTGTCTGCCGCAGTGGGGACTTCAAGCTGCTGGGGCCGGATCTTCAAGTACGCAGCGGGGGCATGGTTGATCTCAATAAACGCAATCTTGACTGCAATTTGACTGTGGATATGGGGCGCTTCAAAGACATCCCTGTGCGTCTGCACGGCAGCCTGGACAAGCCTGAAACATCCATCGGCGCGGGTACACTCATCTTTGCCGCCATCGGCGGCATAGTGCACGGCTTCATGGACGTTCTCGGCGG